>CALEMW010000147.1 GCA_937910695.1 uncultured bacterium | reverse complement strand
GGCGATGGCGATGAGCACCCTCTTGGCCGCCTTCAACCGACCAAGATTCAAAGGCGCCGAGGGCAACAAAAACGCACAAGCGACCGTCAGGACGAGCCCGAGCAGGAATTCGATCCGGATCGTGGCGAAAATGTCCCGCCGCGCCCCCCACTGCATATAGCGTGCGACGACGAAGATCAGAAACGTCAACGTCACCGCCAGAGGTGGCTCCCAGTAGCCGGACTTGTTGCGACGGGTCGGGGTCATGCTTCGTCTACTGCGACCAGGCCATGCGGCTCACGGCCGCATCGAGGGCCGGCACGAACGCTTCCGCCGCAGCGGCGTTGCCGTTCCGGCTCGGATGACTGTCGCTCCCCCCGCCGGTGGCGTAAGCCGCCCAATTCGTCTCCCCCTGCTTGGTCAACACATCGTAATAATCGAACACCGCCACATTGGGGAAACCGTACCCGGCGAGCCAGCCAGCCTCGGCGTCGGCCAGCCATGTGTTGAACTCCCGCGCCCAGTCTGCAGGCTGCAGTTCCCCCTTCTTGAGCAGGGAACCGAGTTTCGCCTTGGCGCCCTTCTTCGGCTCGGCGCGCGGCGGCGCCGTCACGGCGAGGAAAAGAACGTCGGGTCGTTCGGCGAAGATCGGCAGCAGCGAACGGTACGCCGCCTGCGCGTTGGCGACGGTCCGCTCAGGCGAGTCGGGATCGCCCGGCGACGTGCCCGGTCCGACGAAATCGTTGTTCGGATAGCAGGACTTGAAGACCACGATCCTGTTGCGGCGGGCGTCGTTGTAGGTCTCGTCCTGGCGGTCGGTCGCGAGGATGCGGTCCATCATGGTCGAGAATTTCGTCCGCCAGTGCTCGATGTCCGTATCCGCGCCCACCACCGATTCGTAGGACGCCTCGTGGACCTCGTAGCCGGCCGCCGCCAGACGCGACCGCAGGCCACCGCCGTTGGGGTGGCTTTCGTAGATGCAGCGTTCGCCGGATCCGCTGGCGCCGCCCGTCTTTTTCCCAGGGTCGGCCAAGAGCTGTCCGCCACAGGAATGGTGGATGAACAGGAGTCGCAAAGCCTCTCCGTCTCGGCCGGCAACGCCACTGGTTTGATCATCCATGGTGCCTCGTCCTTCCTCATCGGCACATGCGAACATCGCCACAATCATGACCAGCACCGTGCAAAACATAGCCAGAGAACGCGTTCCGCTCATGATACCCCCCGCTGGACAGTCCTAACGTTCCATCTGCAACAGTATATGCCAAGGCGAGTTTCCACACTAGCAAGACTCGAACCCCTCTATCTTGACATTTCTCTAGCAGGGCATGGAAGATGCAGTCGAGGTACTCCGACGCGGCCCGATCTCCGGGCCATCCCGGATCCAAGGAGGAATCATGTTGCTGCGACGTCTGTTCGTTTTCGTCTGGATGCTCTCCGTGGCGCTGCTGATCACTTCGTGCGACGAAGAGGTCACGGGGCCGGACGGAGATGTCGTCCCGCCGCTCGTGTCGAGCGTTTCTCCGCTGCCCGACGCCGTCGACGTGCCCGTCGACGCCCCCATGACCGTCCAGTTCAACGAACCCATGGCCGCCCTCAGCCCGGCCGTGCTGCAGGGACTGGTCACGCTGTCCCACGGCACAGTCACCTCGGTCGCCTGGACCAGCAACGTCCTGCTGACCATCAGCCATACGCCGTGGCCGGAATCCACACTGATCACCGCCACCTTCGCGGCGGCCTTCGAGGACACCGCGGGCAACACCCTGTCCGGATCCTACTCCTACGACTTCACGACCGCTGGCACGTCGGTCACCGTACCGACGGTGGTCATGACCCAGCCCGGCGACGGCTACGACCGGGTCTGGAGCGGTCAGGACGTCCGCGTGACCTTCAGCGAAGCCATGGACCCGGCCACCGCCACCGGCAACGTGACCCTCTCCCACGGCACGATCACCGACATCAGTTGGCCCCAACCCCACATCATGGTGATCCAGCACGACGAGTGGCCGGCCAGCACCGAGATCACCGTGACCATAGGTGACGGCCTGACCGCCGTCGCCGGCGAGAGCCTCGCCGCGGACTTCGTCTTCTCGTTCACCACCGACACCAACACCGTGAGCCTGATGAGTCACGTGCCCGCCGACGGGGCCGTCGACGTGCCCCTGAACGTGATGGTGGCCCTGGAGTTCTCCCGCGAAATGGACGAACCGAGCCTCGTCGCCGCCACTTCGGTCACCGTGCCGGACAAAGGCGCCGTGCCCTTCATCATGTCCGGGGAGTGGGAAACCTGGATGATCGAGTTCCTCTCGGACCTGCCCGCGAGCACGGTGGTCACCGTGACCATCGGCACCGGCGCCCAGGATCAGCACGGACAGGCCCTCGATCAGGAATACCAGTTCAGCTTCACGACGGGGACCACCGTCGACACCACGCCGCCGCAGCTGCTCTCCACCGTGCCAACCAACGGCGCCATCATTGCGGCCAGCACCAGCACCATCGTGTTCACCTTCGACGAGGCCATCGACGACTACTCCCTCAACCCGACGCTGATGAGCGGCCAGTTCGCCTTCCTCATGTGGAGTTCCGATATGGAGCCGCAGTGGAACGCCGAACGTACCGTGATCACCGTCGACCTCGCCACGCCCCTGGCGGCGGGAACCACGTTGATGGTAGCGTTTGATTCGTTCGCCGACATCAGCGGCAACGTGAACACCGACGGCTTCGTCTACGGGCTGACCGTCGAGGGAACGCCGGACTTCTACCCGGTCATCGACGGGCAATGGTACGTCCACAGGGGGTCCGAGGAATCCAACGACCCGGCCAAGGTCGCCCATGAATACTTCGACATGGAGCAGATCGAGGTCACGAACACCCTGGGCGACTTCCTGATCAAACGCTGGGACGAGTGGTCGGGCTCGTTCCGCGACTGGGATATGATGACCCGCAACGCGTCGGGCATCCTGTTCCGCGGTTTCCACGAGACCGATTGGGACTCGCAGGAGAGCTTCGACATCGTTTTCTCACCCTTCATCGAATGGATGCGCTTCCCCGTCGCAGCCGAGACATGGAGCGGTACGGCGATGTTCTCCCAGAGCGAACCGGGCGGCGCCGACCGGGTCGAATACGATGTCGAGTACCTGAACGGTACCTTCGACGTCCTGGTCGAAAACCCCGGCTCCGAACCTCCCCCATCGGCGTTCAAGGCCGGCGATCAGCCCGACCTGCTCTGGATCGATTGCCGCAAGGCCGTCCTCCAGTACTCCCTGACCGATGGTTCGATCACCTTCAGCACCGGAGCCGACACCCTCTGGTACGCCCCAGGTGTCGGGCTGGTGCGGGAAGTGAGCCACGAGGAGGAAACCGGCGGCTATTGGCGGACCTCGGAGTCGAGCCTCATCTGGAGCGCCGATCACGTGCCGTTCAACTAGACCCGCGGCATGATCCGATACGGAGACGTATCAGCGAGGGCGCCCGCAAGGGCGCCCTCGTTCGATCCGGATGGTCGAGATCAGCCGGCCCGCTCGGTCATGGACGAGGCGCCCGGCGACAGGCCCAGGCTCTGGCCGAGCTCTGCAAGGCGACGTCGGTGATAACGGCGGTGCTTGAGGGGGATCTTGAAGCTCTCGCGGACATCGTCTTCGAGGTGGTCCCAATGCTCGGTGAGGAAGGCGCAGAGTTCACGGGTGGCACGTCGATAGGAAGCGAGAACCGTCTCCCAGTCCTCGGCGCACAGGCGCTCGAGAAGATGACGGTTCTTCTTCTCGAAATCGGCGAAGCTCAGGGAGTCGGGACGACCCTCTTCGCACCGCGCTTTGTAGAAATCAACGGCGAAGTCGTCCCAGAACGCCAAGTGTCCGATGGTCTGCTTCAACGAAAGCTTGTGTTTGCGCGCGCACACCTCACGCAGCGCCACAGGGAATCCCGAAACCAAATCCATCAACCTGCGATCCTCTTCCGCATAAGCGGCGATCAGCGTGACCATACCATCCATGGCAACCTCTTTCCGGGCGAGCTACATGAACGTACGGGATTCCGACGCAGCCCGGCAAGAGGAGTTCCTCTCTCAATATCTAGGAATTGTCGCCATTGAAGTTACGTCTGTTCGCCGTGAGATAGAGCAGGGCCCCGGAAAGCAGGCACAGGCCCATGCCGAAGTAGGGACCTGCCAGATAGAGCCTGGGCAGATCGCTGTGCCGCAACAGGATGCCCCCGAAGGACATGATCGCCACCATCACCCAGCTACGCCAGGCGAACACGGAGAACAAACAGGCCCGTTCCGGGCGCAACGCGAGTCGAGCGAGGTTCTTGCGGACGATCTTCACGAACATGCCGGGGATCATGCCGCCTGCCATGATCAAACCGACGGCCAGCGAGATCAGGGCGCCGCGGCCGAAGTCGCCCCGGAACCAGATGACGGCCCGGGTCAGCAACATGACGCCCACCGCCCCCCAGATGACGGCGGCCACGGGAGCGAGAGTGCGCCGGGGCACGGCGGGATTGAGCCGGTGCAGGATTCCGGTCATCGTCACTCTCCGTCCGACCAGCGGGCCTGCCAGGCCTCGGGCTGATCCTTGAGCCAGCGATCGAACCATTCGAGCATCATGGTACGGTGGGCGACCCGGTTCCGCCACGAGCCGCTGATGCCGTGGTCTTCCCCAGCGAAACGCACCAGTTCCACCTCTCGTCCCAGTACCTTCAGAGCCGTGAACATCTGCTCGGATTCGCCGGGAGGAACATTGGCGTCGTCGGCGCCGTGCAGCAGCAACAGCGGCGTGTTGACGGCGTCGGCATGGTAGAGGGGCGAGCGATCCGCATAGAGATCGGGCCGGTTCCAGGGATAGCTGTCGGCCATGGCCATGTCGCCGTAAGTGTAGCCCCAGATGCCCTCGCCCCAGTAGCTCGCAAGGTCGCTGATGCCGTACATGCTCACCGCGGCGGCGAACAGGTCGGTCTGGGTCAGCAAGCT
>CALEMW010000146.1 GCA_937910695.1 uncultured bacterium | reverse complement strand
GGCTCTCGGTGGACGCCCAGGACAGGAGTGCTTGCGCGGGAACTCTGCCGAAGATGCGCGAAGCATTTGGAGAGGCGCAGGCCAAGGCACTTTTGTCAGCATTAAAGGCCACACTGCGGGTATCCCCCGACCACCCAGAGGGCAAAATCTCCCTACAGGGGGCTTTGAGGCTTTTATCAGGCGACCCAAAGCTAACAACAGCACAATCGGCAGATACGATTAAGCAGATATTGACTGATTCCATTATGCGCTCTCCAGCTTTTGCCGGGGAACCACTGCTCGTCGATGCTATTGACAATGCGCTGCGACTGCGTCCGCGTGGCGGCCGAGGCCCATCATCGCGCAAGAAAAGGTAAGTAATGATATCGTATGTCATTGTGGCCCAAAGCGAAGGTACTGCGCGAGCGCTGGTTGAAATCTTGAAGGTTTGTGATCCCGTCGCCGCACGAAGTGAAGAATATCATGAACTTGTTTTTCCGCACCGCGAAGGCTATGACCGGGCCTTCCACAATAGACTATATGAAAAATGTTCTGAATTGTTTAGGCCGTTGGATGCCTGTGTACAACGCCACAAATTTACAGTGCTTGTTGACCAGGCAAACCTGAGGAGGCTCGACCCAACGGGGGAAACTGGGTGGGAAGCTGGCTTGGCAGGCGTGATTCTTTCGTTTCCCGAAGTCCGTTGGGTGTTTGGCTGTCCGCGCGTAGGCTCAGATTACAAGTCGGTCGACACCTTGGAGGAATTGTGCGATTCAGTTGCAGGTCGATGCTCACTCTTTTCTCTGATACGGCCACCCTCGGATCCACTGTTTGACGGGGATGGTTTGCGCAGCCTCACTCGAGCTCTGCTTAATCAGAAATACAAGCCAGCAGATTCTGCCGGAGAGGCTAATGCGGCGCCGATATTCCCGGTGCGACTAAAGGTCGCGGCCGCTATCGATGATGAGCCTAGCTTTGCCTATTTTCATGCGTATGCCGCTTTCAGATTTGGATTTCGGAGCCACGCCGTATCATCTGAAGTGCTCTTGTACGATTTGTTTGGCCACCCGAAGGAACCGAATCGCCCAAGCCCGAGACCGGATGATTTGAGATACTTGCGATTGAAACCGGAAGAATTGGAGTTAACTCTAGAAGACCTTTTCATGAGCTTTGCTGACCACATCAAGAAGGATCCTGATGTCAGCCTTTCAAATCTTGAGCACCGTGACAAGCAGTTGCCGGGTTTGGATAGTGCGAGACAGCGATTGTTCATTTCTACTGGCCTGAGAAGGCGCGGTGATCGCACCAAGTGGCGGGCTAACCAGACGAAGTGGGCGTCGTTGAAGAAAGCTGGGCGCGGGGGAGCTATTCTCTACAAGCCGGTCGAGGGAATATTTGGTTTATGGGAAGACGCGGGGTTGCTAAAGCGATATGCAAAGCAAATCAAGACAGGCTGTTGCGGCTTTGCTGAAGGATTTATCTGGCCGCCGCCGCACAATACGAAAGCGCTATCGCAGGGTAAGCACAGTGCGCCAGGGCGACTTCTAGAGATTACCGATCGGTTGATTCTGCGTGCGCGTGACATCCTGAAGGACGTTGACCAGGTTGAAGAGGCTGTCCAAGGTGCCGTCTTGGCGACCGAGGCGTTGGAGTTACTGGGCGGCCGAACTCCAACATCTTCGCTGGAGGCTCTGTCTCTCAAGCATCGTCTTGAAGTAGCCGCAGGGTGTATGTTTTACGGAACCCAATTCAGTCTACGGTTACCGCTGCGGTTGAAGGAGATGCAAGCTGAAATCCGTTCAATTGCACAGTGGTTCAGCCCCAAACGGAGAAGGGAGGCAGGGGCGAATGCAGAGTTGGGTATTGTAAAGGAGATCGCACGAATACTCCGGTCACATTCCCAATTCAAAGAAGAACAACTCTGCCTGCACAGAGAACGAAATCTCATGCGAATACTGACCTACCAAAAGCGGCCATGGTTGCTGCCGTTACGCCCGTTGCAATGGTATATCGACTTTCTGGTGGGTTCGCTGCCGCGTGTTGCAATTGGAGCCTTGACTTGGGTTCTGTTGAGTTCGCTATTCCTATACGGAGTTGGTCAGTTGAAGGGAGATCCATCGGAGGCTGTTTTAAATGCGACGTCGATTTTTCTAGGCAGCGGACCAAGCGAGGACCTTGGTGCGCTGGCCAACTATTTGGGGTTGCTGATGCGCTTGGGGGGATACTTGCATTTGGGTATATTCATCTCTCACTTATATACGCTTGAATCCCGGAGGTAGGCCAATTGAGTGACAAACCGAAAGAGACAGGACAACAGCTTGAACAGGCCAAACAACAGCTTAAACAGGCCAACCAGATGGTTGCTGAAACAAGAGACAGAATACGGACCTTGGAAAGAGCGGCTAAGTGGGCACGGTTGGCGAGCATCATGCCCGCACTTACGCTCTTTGGGTCGGCTGGCATTTGGATGTTGTTTCGCGAGTGGGCGTCGCAGCCATCGTGGCTTGACCTAGTGGCATTTGGTGGTGTCCTGTTGACCGAGGTTCTTGTGGTTGCTTTCATATGTTTGGTTAGTACTCGCTATTTGGCCAGATATGATTGAACTCTCTCAGGCTTGAGAGATAGGGGCCACCAATGATTAGGCACGGCACCTCACATGGTTGCGCAACGTTGATGACTACGGTAGTCGCTGGATTTCTGATGGTCCCGTAAGCTTCCCTAGATCGTGGACACCCCCAAAGTAGTGCTTTCTGGCATAATCACAGCCAGGAGCTTCCGACATGCTACCTTGTCGCCGGTGGACACGTGTCAGGGAATAGCCGTCACCGAACACCAAGGAAGTACGCCGATTGCGATTGTTCTCCCTGACAACCGTCCTGCTGTTCAACCTCTTCATAGCCGTGAGGTA
This sequence comes from uncultured bacterium, assembly GCA_937910695.1. GTDB lineage: Bacteria > Krumholzibacteriota > Krumholzibacteriia > LZORAL124-64-63 > LZORAL124-64-63 > CALEMW01. The sequence continues at coordinate 7,490 of CALEMW010000146.1, read as the reverse complement.
CACCATCCTGATCCGCCGTGGCGCAATCCGCCCGGCGCTGGCCATGTGGATCTTCTTTTCAGTGGCGGTGGGGGGCAGCCTGTCCACGTATCTGCTCGAGGGTGACTACAGCCTCGCCGACAACATCCTCAACTCGGCCGACCTGCTGCTCTGCGCCTACATCGCGGTGATCATCTATCTGTTCGGCGACAAGAGCACGCGGTTCACACGCTTCGACCGCGGCTGCCTGCTGGCCGTCCTCGCCATCCTCGCGTTCTGGGGCTTTTCGCGAGAGCACGCGGCCGCGAACCTGCTCATCCAGTCGATCCTGGTGATCGCGTACTTCCCCGTCGTCCGGCGGCTGTGGACGTCCGACGAGAACACGGAGTCGTTCGCCGTGTGGATCGCCCTGCTCCTCGCACCCGTCTTCTCGCTGCTGTCGAGCAAGGGGACCCTCGCCTCGGTCTACGCCATGCGGGCGATCGTGTCGACGGCGCTGCTGCTGGTGCTGATGGGCAGGGCCGAGATCCGCAGCCGGAGAGCCGTACCCGGAGAGCCCGCCGGAAGCTGACTCACGTCAACACATACGAATTCCTCGAAGCCACATACCTCCGACCCGCGATGTCGTCGCCGCTCTCGCCGCCGAGTACCGCCGTCACGTCCTGGATGACGCGCGCCTCCGACTTGTAGTAGTCATGCTCCATGATGCCCCCGACCACCTGCGAGGCGTCGACGATCTCCACGTTTCCGGGGACGGTGTGCGGCGACCTGGGGCCTCGCGAACCGAGGCGCGTGGGGTTCTGCTTGGTCTTGTCGCTCACCACCAGGGCCGTGTCGCCGCTGTTGAAGTACACGTGCACCATGTTCCCCATCTCGTGCAGCGGGCCGAGCTTGTGGTCGCGCTCGAAGGTGTCATAGTCCTCGTCGGCGGCCATCAGGAAGATGCGGTCGAACATGCGGGGCAGGTAGCCCTCGATGCGGCGCATCTCCTGCAAGCCGTGGCGCATGACGTAGTTGCCCATGCTGTGGCACATGAGGTGGATGTCGGCGCCGCACTCCTGGCCGCGGTTGATCCCCTTGAGGAAGTCGTAGAGGCGCATGAGTCCCCTGGCGAAGGCCGCGGCCGAGAGGCGGGCGTCGGTGCGGTCGTTCTTGTAGGCGAGGATCGGGAACAGGCTGCCGTCCGAGGGCCAGCTGAACACCACGACGTTCTTGTCGTAGATGCGCGACAGTTCGGCGCCGTTCTTGATCGCCGACTCGAAGCTCGTGGCGTAGCCGTGGACGTAGATCAGGGTGTCGCGCCCCTTCTTCATGCTGGCGGTCAGGCTGGCGAACACCTCGTTGCTGCCCAGCTTGACGCGTTTCGGATCGGAGCTCATGATCTCGCCGGCGATGTCGAGCCTCACCCGGCCGTTCTTCGCCACGTGAGCGACGCCGTAGCGCATGTTGTGGGGCGCCTCGCGGTTGAACGAGGTGCCGAAGTCCCGCGGGTTGCGCTTGCGGTCTGGGTTGCGGTTGGTGGCGAAGTAGATCGTCGTCATGGTCGGTCTCCCTGGTTGCGTGTCGATCCAGGTCCGCGGCAGGGCGCGTGTATGATCGATATGGTATGGATGATCCGATCGTAGCCTGTCGATGCCACCATTGGAAACGCAGAAGACCAGCCTCAAGAATTCTGGCCCCAACCCACGGCGCTGGTTTATAGTGGAACCTGCGTCGATATCATGAGAGATCCGCTTCCAAAGAGACGGCCATGCCCTACCACTACCGCCACAGCGCCCCGGAACCGGAAACCACAGTCACCCCTGGTGACCTCGTCCTTGATCTGGTACGCGGTCCCACGCGTTCGATCCTGCCCTACGACGACATCACCCGTCTGCGCCTGGTCTACAACCCATCCCGCATCAACACCGCCCGTCACGAGTGCCACGTGTACCATCGCGGCGGTCCCAAGCTCGTGATCACCTCGACCACCTACAAGGGCTTCGGCCGGTTCGAGGACCAGTCCGACGCCTTCCGTGACTGTATCGTCGACATCCACAGGCGCCTGGCTGGCCGTCCCGGCATCGACTTCATTTCGGGCGATTCCCCGAAGCGCTACTGGATCACCCTGGGTGCCGTGGTGTTCGTCCTGCTGATGCTGGCAGCTGCGCTCTTCGCCTTCGGCCTGCTGTCGGTGCCCGCCGTCGCCGTGGCCAAACTGGTCATTCTGGCCGCCTCGATTCCATGGCTGATCAAGTATGCCAGGGTCAACAAGCCCGGTTCGTACGATCCCGCCGCGGTGCCTGACGACTTGCTCCCTTGAGGTTACCTCCGCGCTCCTGAATTCGATCAACCCCCTCCCATTTCCGCCGATGACATCTATGCAGGAGCGCCCTGCGGCGCTCTGCGGCGCCCAGATGCGCCCCCGGTCATGACCCGTACAAAAGGAGTCGCTCGTGACCAGTTTGTTCATCGGACACAGCATGTCCCCGAAGAGCGTCCAGACTCTCTACGCCTCGCGCATGGGCGCCCGCATGGCGGTGCGCACGCCGGAGCCGACCGCCCCGGTGACCAGCGAGCCCGCCCTCGTCTCGTCGTACAGTTCGACCGAGGAGATGGCCTTGGACCTGAACGTGCGCCTGCAGCTCCAGAACGCAGAGGCGACGACGGAGCCCGCCATCGCCCCCGTCGAGCAGGACGACGACGACGCCCCCCGCATCCACGGACGCGGCAGCGTCGAGCACCTCGGCAAGGAGATCGAGAAGCTGGGCAAGCAGATGGGTCGCAAGATCCGCCAGCTGGCCAAGGACCTCGACCTCGACAAGGCCGACCGCGCCGAGCTCAAGGACATGGTCCACGACCTCAAGCACGACCTGAAGGACGCCTTCAAGCGCGTCGACGACGACGATGATCACGATCACCGCGAGCGCTCCCAACGGCCCGACGCCGCCGAGGCCTACACCGGCGCCGCCGACGCCCTCGCCGAGTTCGCCGCGCGCCTCGCAGCTTTCGCCGAGCGGGTGACGGGAATCCAGAACGAGCTCATAGACGAGCCTGCCGACGAACCGGTCAAAGACCCCTCGCTGCTGCCCGTCGAGCCTAAGCCCGATGTGCCGGTCGAAGGTTCGGAGTTCACGTTGGCGCAAGCCTAGCGATCTTCAGACGAGAACGGCCCCTGTCTCACGGAGGAGACGGGGGCCGTTTCGTGTTGATCCCATCCTGAGGGGCCTACCCGCCGTGCCATCTGGAGAAATGAGATTAATGACAATATAAAGTCAATTGATCATCTTGATATGATAAAATCAATAGAATGGATATGACGATATTCAAGCCTCGCCCATGGTTGAACGTCATACAGGAGATCATCATGGCAGGATTGTACGCCGTCGTGACGTCCCGAACGGATGGGCGGGCGCTGACGGCATCCAGACGTCTCGCCGAGGACATGTGCCTCCTCCCATGGCAGAAAGCTGACGTGCCGAGCCCGCACTCTGCCAATGTGATGCTCGGGAGCATCACCAACCGTAAACCCAACGACCACCCCGAAGCCTTCGTCTACCGGGACGAGAACGTTTCCTGCGTTCTTGAGGGTTACCTCGTCAGATCGATGACGGATGGCGGCATCAACGCCTTGATCGATGCGGGTCGCTTTGCCGAAGCCGCGGCTTTGGCCTACCTAATTCACGGTGCCTCCTTCGCCGAATTCCTGGAGGGTCCGTTCACCGTGGCGATTCACGACAACCCCGGCCGACGACTCGTCGTCGCCAACGGCCGGTTCGCGAGCAGCCATCTGTACTTGAGCCGCTGTGACGAGGGATTCGTCGCCTGCACCATGCTGGGACCCATGGGCGCCTGCGGAATGTTCCGACCGAACTTTAACGAAGAAGCTCTCGGCCATGTGTTGATCTACGGCATCGTTCTCGGTCGCGACACGTTGCTCGATGGGGTCGAGGCCATCGAGCCGGGTACGATCGGTGTCGTCGAACTCGATGCCATGAATCTATCCCTGCGTCGGTACTGGTCGTTCGGCGACATGGGTGGACACAAGCGAGGACAGTCGTTGAAGCAGCATGCGGCCGAAGTTGGAGATACGCTCGTCGCTGCGGCGAAGAGGGTGACACGGCGACCCGGCCGCTACGTATCCGGATTGTCCGGCGGGCTCGACTCGCGCCTGGTGACGGCCTTGGCCACACGGTGTGATCCCGACATGAAGATCTGGACTTACGGGACCCCCGATTCCGCGGATATGACGACGGCTTCGAGAATCTCCGCACACCTGGGTCGGGACCACCTTCGGTTCCTGTCGGATCCAGAGCGCACTCCTCGCCATGCCGCCATGTACTCCACCACCGTCGACGGTTGCGTCACCGCCGAGTTCGCTTTCCGACTCGAGCGCACCAATGAGCTGATGGACTCGGCGGATATCGTACTCAACGGCTTCGCCGGCGATGCCATCCTCGGGGGTTCGATGCTCGGACCACGATTGCGCATCCTCGTCGATAACATCAAGCAACGTAATCTGCGGGGCCGTGACGTCGTCAGTCCGTTCCTGTCCGCCAACACCCATCCGACCACGATCGCGGGTTATGTGGCGTCCAAGTACGACTATCCGTCGCAGCTGCATCGGGTACTCACGCACAAGCCAGAGACAATGAGCGCCAGGGTTCTGCGCGATGTCCGAGCCATGGACGGCGACGTGCCCATGGAATTGCGGGCCGAGCAGTGGATCTTCGACAACCGTGTGACGCGCTGGACATTGATGGGCGTTCTGAGCGACCGCCACTACTACAGCGACGGTAGTCTCTGAACCGCCCCGGCTTCTCCGGAGCCTCCGTTACGTGAGTCCGGCCAGTGCGGCCGGAGTTTCCTGACTACGATAGTATACCTCTTCGAACTCGACTGGTGGGATGTATCCGATCGGCTCGAGCAGCCGCCGGTTGTTGAACCAGTCCACCCAGATCAGAGTCTCGATCTCGACATGGTCGACGTTGCGCCACGGCCCGAGTCGATGGATGACTTCCGTTTTGAACAGCCCGATGATCGACTCGGCCATCGCGTTGTCATAGGAGTCGCCGACGCTGCCCACCGAGGGCTCGATGCCGGCTTCGGCCAACCGTTCGGTGTAGCGGATCGAGACGTACTGCACGCCCCGATCGCTATGATGGATCAGGCCGTCGGTATCACTGCGCGCATGCAGTGCCTGCTCCAGGGCGTCGAGGGCCAGATCGCTGCGCAGCGAGCGCGACACCCGCCAGCCCACGATCATCCGCGAGTACACATCGATCACGAACGCGACGTATACGAACCCGAGCCAGGTCGCCACGTAGGTCAGATCCGCCACCCACAGCTGGTTGGGCCGATCGGCGGTGAAGTCACGCTCCACCAGGTCAGTCGGTCGATCCGCTAGCTCATCGGGGATCGTCGTGATGGGCTTACGTCCTCGCACGACGCCGCGGATGCCCAAACGGCGCATCAACCGCTCCACCGTACATCGGGCCACGGGGATGTTCTCCCGACCAAGCTGATGCCAGATCTTGCGGGCTCCATAGACCCGGCGGTTCTGCTTCCAGACCCGATTGATCTGCTCGCACAAGGCCGCATCGCGACGGGCTCGCTCGGGCAACCGCGACGGATCGGCCTGTCGCGCCTTCTGTTCATAATAGGTCGACGGGGCGATCGGCAGCTCACTGCAGATCGGCTCGACCCCGTAGGCCTCACGCTGTTCGTCGATGAACGACGTCATCACTTCGGTCGGCGGTCGAGCTCCGCCTGCGCAAAATATGCTGACGCCTTGCGCAGGATCTCGTTCGTTCGCCGGAGATCACGGACCTCTCGCTCGAGCTCCTTGATCCGTGTGCGCTCATCGCTCGTCAGGCCGCCGCGCCGACCTGTGTCGACCTCGGTCTGCCGAATCCACTTGCGTAGGGTCTCCGGGGAGCAACCGATCTTGGTCGCGATCGAGACGATGGCCGACCACTGGGAGTCGTACTCGCGCTCGTTCTCGAGGACCATCCGAACCGCCCGCTCGCGGACCTCTGGGGAGTATCTGCTTTTACGTGCCATGACCCCATCCTCTCAAGGAATGGAGTCTCCGTCAAATCCGGGGCGGTTCACTCTTCTACGACTACGAAGTCCTGGAGCGCTGCATGGCCACGCCGCACGAGGTACGACAGGAGAATCGGCTCTATTCACAGGTCCTCAAAACCGTCGTTCCCGAGATGGGTCTCATCCCCAACGGGAATACTGGTATCTGCGCGGATGCTACACCGTGGCAGTCGCGTTCCCATGCGGTGGGTGACCGCATCCGACGACGGCTGACCAGATCGCAGGCACGAGCGCTCTCGACCGGTGATGATCAGAACCACTGGTCCCGTACGGTTTGTCGCGACTACTATGTCGACCTTCTGAAAGATGCCCGGACACTCGACCGCCCCCACTGGGATGGTGAAGCTCTACGGTCGCTGATCGCCGATCACATGGATGGCCGCCTCAATGCAGGCGCGGAACTGGGGCGTCTGGCATCGGTCGAACATTTCGGCCGCCGCTGGATCGACGGCTGGACGGCGGCCGGGTCCGAAGGAACGGAACTCGCGGGTGCCCAGGCCTGAAAAAAATGGAGCGGCGCCACAACGGAGCGGCGCCGCTCTTCTGTCCGTTCGTCGCTCGTTCTGTGCCTACTCCGGCCGCCTGACCCGCACCGGATCCGCCGGCTGCGGCAGGATCTCCACAGACTCCGTCGCCATGGCCTCGATGGCGATGCGCACCGCCGCCTCGAGCTGCGGATCCCCGCCGTCCTGCATCAACGCCGGCACCTGTTCCACTTCGACGTCGGGCGCCACGCCGATGTTCTCCACGTCCCACTCGCCGTCCGTGGTGTAGAACCCGCCCCTTGGCGAGGTCATGAAGCCGCCGTCGAGCAGCGGCGGCACGTCCCAGATGCCGACCAGGCCGCCCCAGGTGCGCGTGCCGACCATCGTGCCGATGCCCATCTCCCGGAACATGAACGGCAGCATGTCGCCGCCCGAGCCGGCCATCTCGTTGACGATGAGCACCTTGGGCCCCCAGATGGCCGCGTTGGGCGCCGTGTAGGGCTGGCGGTTGCCGCTGGGATTGTTGAAGAACCCGAGCAGCTTGCGGGACATGATCTCGACCATGTAGTCGGCGATCGAGCCGCCGTGGTTGAAGCGTTCGTCGAGGATCGCGCCCTTGCGGTCCTGCTGGGCGAAGTAGTCGCGGGTGAACGAGGCGTAGCCGCCGCCGCCGGTATCGGGGACCCACACGTAGGCCAGCTTGCCGTCGGACATCTCGGCGACCTTGCGGCGGTTGCCCTCGATCCAGGCGCGCCGCCGCAGCCTGACCTCGCTGCCCACCGGCACCACGGTCACCTCGCGCGCGTCCTTGAGCCGCGGCTTGTCGTTGAGGGTGAGCACGATCTGGCGGCCGGCCGTGCGGTCGAACGCCTGGTACACGTTCGTGTCGGCCGTCAGCTCGACGCCGTCGACCGCCAGCAGATAATCGCCGGTCTGAGCGTC
>CALEMW010000145.1 GCA_937910695.1 uncultured bacterium | reverse complement strand
CAGCGTCAACTGCGGCGACCTGTCGGGCGGCCCGCTGACCATGTTCCAGACCGATTCGACATTCCGCGCCGGCTACAGCACCTCCGACTTCACACTCGTCCAGCTCGACGCTGTTCCGGCTCCGGCCCACATGGTGGCTTACGCCGGCTGGGACCGCTCTGGCGTCGACGCCTCGAGCGCCGTGGCCATCCACCATCCCAACGGTGACGAGAAGGCCATCAGTTTCGAGAACGACCCCACTACCGTGACCACGTATCTGAGCAACACAGTTCCCGGCAACGGTACCCACGTGCGGATCACCGACTGGGACAGCGGCACCACCGAGCCCGGTTCTTCAGGCTCTCCCTTGTACGACCAGAATCACCGCATCATCGGCCAGCTCCACGGCGGATACGCCGCCTGCGGCAACAACAGCTCCGACTGGTACGGACGCTTCTTCACCTCGTGGACCGGCGGCGGCAGCTCGGCATCGCGGCTGAGCAACTGGCTCGACCCGGCCGGCACCGGCGCCACAACCCTCGACCTGATCGCACCCTACGCCAGCGGCATGAGCGTATCCGCCGGCAACCTATCGGCGACCGGCGACATGGGCGGTCCGTTCACACCGACGAGCAAGGTGTACACCCTCGAGAACCGCAACGACACGGGCTCGATCAACTTCACCGTCGGCGTCGATGTAGCGTGGGTCGACCTCTCGACCGCGGCAGGCACCATTCCCGCTGGCGGTTCGACCACCGTGACCGTCTCGCTGAACCCCGCAGCCAACAGCTTGACCATCGGCTCCTACAGCGGCATCGTGTCGTTCGTCAACGCCACTGATGGCGAAGGCGACGCCACCCGCGGCGTCGATCTCACCGTCGGCGTGCCGACCATGATCTATTCCTGGAACATGGACGTGAACCCCGGCTGGACTCCCCAGGGCCAGTGGGCGTACGGCGTGCCGACCGGCGGCGGCGGAGAGCACGGCAACAACGACCCGACGTCCGGCGCCACCGGTGCCTACGTCTACGGCTACAACCTGGCCGGCGACTACGCCAACAACCTGCCCGAAACCCATCTGACGACGACGGCCATCGACTGTGCGGCCCTGACCGCCGTTTCGCTGAAATTCATGCGCTACTTGAACGTGGAGCAGCCCCAATACGACCACGCCTACATCCGCATCAGCACCGATGGTGTGGCCTGGACGACGGTTTGGGAAAACGGCGGTGAAATCACCGACAACGCCTGGACACCGGTAGAGATCGACATCTCCGCCATCGCCGACAACCAGTCCACCGTCTACGTGCGCTGGACCATGGGCGTCACCGACAGCAGTTGGCTCTTCAGCGGTTGGAACCTCGACGACGTGGAGATCTGGGGCCTCGAGCCCATCTCGACCGGCACCGAGGACGAGCCCGGCACCGGCGCGACACCAGCGGCCGTCAAGCTGCACGACGTGTCGCCGAACCCGTTCAATCCCCTGACCAAGGTGGCCTTCGACATGCCGCGCGGCGGCAACGCCCGACTCGCGGTGTACGATGTCCGCGGTCACCTGGTGCGCGTGCTGCATGACGGCGCATTGCCCGCCGGTCTGCACACCGCCGTGTGGGACGGCACCGACGACACCGGTCGCGCCATGAGCAGCGGCAACTACCTGTTCCGTCTCGTGATCGGAAACGAGATCCAGACGCGGAAAGCGGCGCTGGTTCGCTAGTTTCAGTCTCTGAGAACGGAATCGCAACGAAGAAGGCGGGGAGCTTTGCTCCCCGCCTTTTTAATATTGAATCTCAACGACACCGAGAAAATGAGGCGTACCTGATGGCCCCCGGCACTCGATCGTGATACAATGGGTAAGTGCCCGCCAGGCACCGCGCCGCAGCTTCAGGTCCTTCATCGCCTGTGCGGGACGCCAATCTCAGGAGGATTGGCCATGGCGGTCAAGATCTACAGCACCGCGTACTACTACACGACGGTGCGGGACGTCCCCGGAGAAGCCTGCCGGCTTCTCGAACGGCTCGCCGACGAGCATGTGAATCTGCTCGCCTTCAACGCCCTCCCCATCGGACCCGACGAAACACGCATGATGATCTATCCGCTCAACCCGGTCTGGTTGACGGAAATGGCCCGCAAGACCGGCTTGCGTCTGGACGGCCCTCATCACGCGTTCATCGTGCACGGCGACGACGAGCTGGGGGCCCTGGTGGACATCCACCAGAACCTCTGCGACTCCGACATCAACGTCACGAATTCGAGTGGGATTTCCGACGGCAAGGGAGGGTACCGGTACATCCTTCACGTCGTACCGGAGGATTACGAGAGAGCTGAGAAGATTCTGGGTGCCGACCACGTCCCTGCTCACTGGGACAATTTCCAACTCAAGGTCCCGCGGCACTTCCAGCAGATCCAGCTCTAACCGGCTGCCGGTCGGAGAAGACGGACGACGCCTCCCCACCAGGTGCGGGCCTTCACTGAGAGGTTACGCTGCTCGTGATTTGCTTGACGTCATATAGAGCTGAAGCGGCGATTCGGCGAGACGACCTTCGAGACGTGCTTCCATCCCCATGATCGTTTTCATGATAGGCCGCGATACCTGCTTCAACAGGTGGCGCAGCGACTCGCGCATGGCGGGGTTCTCCTGCACCGTACGCGAACGCACGATCCGGGTGGCCAGGCTTTCAATCCAGATCTGGGCGGTACTGCTGGCGGTGCGGGTCATGATCAAGCTCGAGCCGTTGTCGACGAGTTCGTCGATCAGGGTGTGAGCTTCGCGTATGAGACCGGCGTAGGACAGAGCCTCGAGGTGGGTGGAGCCCCGCCCATCCCAGACTGCATCGAGGAAAGTAGCGGCCGTAGACGCAGGTGCCGCGGAGAAGGCGCGTCCGACTTCACCGGTGTGGCTGTCGGATGATGCCGTCAGGGCCAGGCCCAGATCCTCAGCCAGCGACATCGTGATGAGGTTCTGCTCGGGCGTGCGGGCGGCATTGAGTTCCAGGACCGGAAAACGGCTCGCCAAGGACGGCACTTTGCCGAAGTCGACGTCGCCCCGTCGCAGTTCACGACGCTCCCACCACGTGGGGTGGTTGTACTGGTAGCGGATGCCGGCGGTGGTGCAGTAGGTGATCAGGTCGTCGAGAGTGGCGACGCGACGCTGCAGATCAGCGTATGTGTCGGGATCAAGGCCGTAGAGATTCACATGCAGCGTGAAACCGAGCGAGGTGTCCCGTAAAGTGTGCTCGACGGCGGGGATCACCAGAGCCCGGTCCGCCTCGGAAAGCCCGCGCACAAGCTCGACCCAACCCGTCATCGTGTCGTGGTCGGTGAGCGTAAACCAGTCCATGCGTGCAAAATCACCCGTTCCTCCTAGCGCTTTCTCGAAAAGAGCGCGCGGTCGGAGCGACGGGAGGTCCGGCACATCGAAGGAATGGCTCGAGTGCAGGTGGAGGTCGGCTCGGGTGTCTTGCAGATTCATCGTGGTCCTCAAGATAGGGTCAGTCGGACCAATTAGCAAAAAACATACCGTGACTCATGCCAATTGATCCTGATCCACACCTTGGAGCAGATCGGATAAGCGGCCGGCGATGCGATCGGTCGCCTGACCGTCGATGACACCGAGTCTTCGAACAGCCAGACTTTGATTCCCTGGGGCTCTGGTGCCGATCAGGGATGCCAGTGTGTCCGCCAACTCACCCGGATCCACAGTCTGAACCACTTCATCGACTTCAGCGACACTCGGAGAAAGATCGTCCGGCCAAGTCGTCGGATCTTTCGCCGATGCCAACAGAACCGGCGTATCGAACAGCAAGGACTCCCAAAATACGCCGGACAGGTCGCACATCACAGCATCTGCGTCCGGAATCGCCTTAAATGAACAGCCTAGGGCGGGCAGCACATGGATGCTGGTGCCCCATGTCAGTTTACGGAGCGCCCAGGGATCAGCGTGTGGATGGGGAGAGATGACGATCTGCCAGGTTCGAGACAGACGGCGCAGGGCACCGCGCCATCTTTTCGAGAGCAACAAGCCTCGCGCATCGGGCTCCGGCCCCCAGGTGGGCAGGACCAGCAGTCGCGGCCGCAGGTGTTTCGGGCATGGATTGATGAAGGAACCGCCGTCGGCCAGAAACGCATCGAAGTGGCCGTACGTGTCGTTGTCGAAGGACCAGTCATGGATCGTCACACACCCATGCTGACTGATCCCCGAGCCGATTGCTCGATGGACGTCGGCACTGGTGCCGGCCTTGCCGCTCCGCCCGTGGGACAGCACCACCAACGACACGGCTCGCCCGCGGGCTTTCAGCGCGTTCACCAACGGAGCGTAGTTGAAATGAGCCGTCACCAGAACGTCGAGTTCGAGGGCCGCGGCGTGGCGGCACACGTCGTCGAGTTCTGTGCGGTCGGGAATCCATGCGCAAGGAGCTTCGGCGTGAACCCTTTTGACGGCCTCGCGACCCCGAGTGCCGGCGATCCATACGCCGCCTACGTACTGGTACAGGCGGTCGAGGTGGTCGAAAATGTGGCTGCGGTCCCAGGTCGGGAGCTTGCTGTAGATCCACCAGCCGATGCGCGGCGTCTCTTCTCGCATGCCCGTGCTGTCGATGCCGGGCGTGTGGGCCAGCAGTTCGATTTCGACGCCGAGGTCGGCGATCTTGTCGCGACCCCAGTGGTCCATGTAGGCTTCGCGATCCCAATCGTCGCCGTGGAACACGACATTCACACCATGGCGACGGCAGAGGACTTCGCGGTCGCTGCCGATTTCCACAACATCGGCCAGGCCCAGATCCAGAATCCGCGCCCGGCGCTCCAGGGCCGAGTTCATCGGGCGCACACCCTTGTAACGTTCGACCTCGGCGTCGGTATGGACGCCGACCACGAGACGATCGCATCTGTCGGCGGCGTTGCGCAGTAGATTCACGTGCCCCTCATGGCAGAAATCGAAGACGCCGAGAGCCAGACCCACACGCTCGTTAGGGTGCATCCGGGTATGGATACGAGGCAGAATCTCGCTTTTAAGATCTCTCAGAGACATGCTTTTCCACTCGCAGATGATGGCTGGGCGGACGTTGCCGTGACGCTAACATCGGCTGTATCATGGAAAAGTGAAGGAAAACCCGTGAGCAAGGAGCTCGAACGTGTGCGGACGATTCACCCTGGCGCTATCTCCCGAGGACGTGGCCGCCCTGCTGAACCTCAACGCCGCTCTCGATGAGGAATTGGGCCTGGCGCCGAGTTGGAACGTGGCACCGGGGCAGAATGTCGTGGCGGCAGCGTGTCCGGAGCCCGGCGCCACGGCCGCCGCCGCCCTGTTCCGCTGGGGGCTGGTGCCGTCGTGGGTCGACGATCCGTCGATGGGCAACCGCCTGATCAACGCCCGCAGCGAGACCGTGGCCGAGAAGTCGTCGTTCCGCGAAGCCTATCGCCGCCGCCGCTGCCTCGTGCCCGCCGACGGGTTTTACGAGTGGCAGCGTGCCGGCGCGAAAAAGCAGCCGTGGATCTTCCGGGTGAAGGACGAGCCGGGGTTCTGTTTCGCGGGGTTGTGGGAGGTGTGGAATCCGCCGGCTGGTGGCCCGCCGCACCACACCTGCACGATCCTCACGACGGCGGCCAACGAACTGATGGCGCCGGTCCACCACAGGATGCCGGTGATCCTGCTCGGCGGCGACCGGCAGGCGTGGCTAGATCCCGACGCCGGCATCCCCCGTCTTCGCGACCTGACAGCACCGCTGTCAGCCGAGCTGATGACCGCCCATCCCGTTTCGGATCTCGTGAATTCGCCGCGGAACGATACCGCCGAATGCGCGGCGCCCTACGAGCCGCCGACGTCGGAGCAGGGGGCTCTGTTCTGACTTGTCCGTTCGTCAGGAACTTCCCCGCCGGCGGGGAGATTTCGCCCGATTCCTCAAGACCGCCTCCCTCACGACCCGGATCTACGACTGTCCGCTCCGTCGATACACGAACCGAAGGCGATGCCCGTCGGCGGAGCCTGGCGCCCGGATGGTTCGGGTCACCACCAGGGTGTCGCCATCGAGGGTGTAGGTCGTGGCGCCGCTCATGGCCTTTCCGAGCACGGAGGCCACGTCGTCGCTGGCGGCTGGGTCGAGGACCCAGGAGCCGGTAAAGTCGGGGGATGTCGCATCGTCGGCCGGCACGGTGCCGGCGAGGGCGATCGGCAGGAACAGAAACACGGTCAGCATGCGGATCATCGTCATCTCCCGTGATGGTGGGACCTGAGTCGGGAGACGGAACCGGCGGGGCGGAGATTTCCTGTGGTGAAAAGCCACGGCGCCGCCGGGCTCCATGAAAAAGCGCCGGCCTCCTGCGGGGCCGGCGCTTCGATCGTCGAACGGTCGGAGACTAGTACTTGTAGTCGTCCATCTTGTACGGCCCCTCGACCTTCACGTTGATGTAGTCGGCCTGCTCCGGGGTCAGCTTGGTAATGACGCCGCTGAACCCGCGCACCATGGCGGCCGCCACTTCCTCGTCCAGCTTCTTGGGCAGGACGGTTACGGTGATGGGCTCGCTCTTGGTGTCGGCCCACTTCTTTTCGAACAGGTGCATCTGGGCGAGGACCTGGTTGGCGAACGAGCCGTCCATGATCCGTGAGGGATGTCCCGTGGCGTTGCCGAGGTTCACCAGGCGGCCCTCGGACAGCAGCAGGATGTAATTGCTCTCGTCGGTCTTGTCGCGTTGGATGCGGTGGACCTGGGGCTTGACCTCGGTCCAGTCGTAGGCCTTGCGCATGAACGCGGTGTCGATCTCGTTGTCGAAGTGGCCGATGTTGCAGACCACCGCGCCCTTCTTGATGGTGGCGAGCATGTGCCGGTCGCAGACGTTGGTGTTGCCCGTCGTGGTCACGATGAGATCCAGCGTGCCCATCAGCGCGGTGTTGACGCCTTCGATCGTGCCGGTGTTGACGCCGTCGATGTAGGGCGACACGACTTCGTAGCCGTCCATGCAGGCCTGCATGGCGCAGATCGGATCGATCTCGCTGATCTTGACGATCATGCCCTCCTGGCGAAGGCTCTGGGCCGAACCCTTGCCCACGTCGCCGTAGCCCACCACGAGGGCCTTCTTGCCGGCCATCAGGATGTCGGTGCCCCGCTTGATGGCGTCGTTGAGGCTGTGCCGGCAGCCGTACTTGTTGTCGTTCTTCGACTTCGTGATCGAGTCGTTCACGTTGATCGCCGGCACCTTCAGCTCGCCCGTCTCCACCATCTCCAGCAGACGATGCACGCCGGTGGTGGTCTCCTCGGTGATGCCGTGGATGTGGTGGAGCAGCTGCGGGTACTTCTCGTGGACCATGGCGGTCAGGTCGCCGCCGTCGTCGAGGATCATGTTGGCGTTCCAGGGCGCGCCGTCCTTGAGGATGGTCTGCTCGATGCACCACTCGCCCTCATCGATGGTCTGGCCCTTCCAGGCGTACACGGCCACGCCCGCGGCGGCCACGGCGGCGGCGGCGTGATCCTGGGTCGAGAAGATGTTGCAGGAGGACCAGCGCACCTCGGCGCCCAGCTCGACGAGGGTCTCGATGAGCACCGCCGTCTGGATGGTCATGTGGATGCAGCCGAGGATTCGCGCGTCAGCGAGGGGCTTCTCGGCGCTATACCTGCGGCGCAGGGCCATCAGGGCGGGCATCTCGGTCTCGGCCAAGGACATCTCGCGGCGACCGAAGTCGGCCAGGGTGATGTCGGCAACCTTGTAGTCGGCGGTCTTGGCAGGATTCGTCATGGATGTCTCCCGGCAGTCTCTGGACAGCATTCCTGTGAATAATGCTCTCGAACGGGATCGAGAGCCGGAGGAGTCTAACATATTCCGTCCACCCGGAACATCGGTGTGCCTACGGAATGGGGAAATCTAGCACCGGGAGACGATTGTCGCCAATTTCACGTTCCGGGCCGGATTACTCAGGATCGGGTTGCCGCGACCGCCTCCCCCGCAGCTCGGCCCGCGCCATCAGGATCATCAGCCCGCCCGTGCAGGCGATGGCCCGCACCGCGTACAACGTGGCCAGCGTCCCCTTGCTCGACAGCAGTGAGAAGATCGGCGCCAGCAGCAACGCCGCCCACACGGCGAACGATTCGGTGTTCACGTCCGAGGTCCAGAGTCGATGCACCACCGGCGCATAGGAGATGACGAGGATCGCCTGGATCAGCAGGTTCGTGGAAGCGTGCTGCCGCGTGAACGCCCAGAACACGAGGATGGCGACGACGGCCGCGAGGCAACCCAGATCGAAGCGCGAGAAGCGCGTGCTGCGGTCGCCGAACATCAGAATGGCCACGGCCACGTAAGAGCAGAGAATGAGATCGGCCGAATTGAGGATGTTGTCGGTCAGCCCGAAGCCGCCGTCCATGAGGTAGGTGCTCAAGCTGCCCGCCACCGCGATGGTGAAGAAGACCCACATGGCCAGCGCCGGCTGGATCGCACCGCGCCGCAGCAGCACGGTCGTGCGGATCGCGATGAAGGCGTTGACGACGAGGACACCGAGGATGGAGACGAGCTTCACGGGGACCTCCAAGGGGAGAAGATCGTAGCGATCTGAGGCATGATCGTCGGCGGAGTGCAGGGGGTCAAGTGGAGGGTGGGCCGTCTCCATGGCACGCCGGTTTCCTACAGCCAGTGCTAGTTCGCGGCCGGTGGAATCTCAGCCATCTTGGCGTGATAGACGTCAACCGAATCGGTGATACGGTCGTGGACCTCGAAGCTGAGGGTGTCGCCCTGAAAATTCAGGGTGATGCTTCGGCGAAGCACTTTGCCGGGGGCTTCCTGTTCCAGGATGAAGGTCTCGTCATTCACCCAGCGACCTCGACAGGCCCAGTTCTGGCCGAATAACTCACTGATTCGAAAAACTCCATCCAGACCTATCGTGATGCTTGCCGCCGCCGCACCCACCACAAACTCAAGCTCGGCTTCCGACGATCCGGTGGTGAACTCCATCATCAGGTGTCGGAGCCCCATCTTGTTCTCGGCGAATTCGAAGATCCTGCCCGAGACGACGCGTGCAAGCTCAGGGGCTGGTCGCAACGGTTCTCTGAATTCGCCGCCGAGGAGCTTGATCAGGCTGTCGAGGCGTGCAACCGCGGCCGGGTTTGCGGGGAGCGGACGGTCGGCGATGACGGAAGTCTCGATAAAGTGACTCAGCAGACTCCTCGGCAGGAAGAAGCTGTGCTCCGGGAGAGCGCCCGTGAAGACGACCACCAAATCCTGGACAGGTAGAACGAAGACGATCTGGCCCCCGTAGCCCTGCATCATGAACATATCGTCGTCCACCCACCACTGATATCCGTAATCTTGAGCCAGCGTGCCCGCAGTGACTTGCGGCAACGTAGAATTCCGCACCCATTCCGCTGGAACGACCTGCACGCCGTCCCACTCGCCGCCCCGCAGATAAAGGTAGCCGAGCCGCGCCATGTCCAGCGGGCGCAGACTCAGACCGGTATAGCCCCAGCTGTCGTCTGGACTCGAGCCCTGCCACCCGTAATCGACGATGCCGATGGGCCCGAACAGGTGCTCGCGGGCGTAGGCCGCAGCCGATTGTCCCGTCGCTTTCTGCAGGATGGTCGCAATCAACTGAGATACTCCGTTGCTGTATTCGAAGAGGGTTCCCGGCCCCGCCTCCATCGGCAGGTTCAGGACGTACTGCGCCCAGTCGGGGCTCGCGCGCATCTTGCCAAGACCCGACCAGTCATAGAGGTAGGAGTCTTCGGCCTTCAGTCCTGCGGTCATCGTCAGCAGGTGGCCGAGAGTCATCGTGCGCTTGCGCTCGTCCAGGTGGGCGATCTCATAGCCGGGGAAGAAGTCCAGCACGCGCGTGTCGAGGTCGGGCAAATCGCCCCGGTCGATCGCGATGCCGACGAGTGCGGACAGCACGCTTTTCGTACAAGAATGGACGTCGTGGCGATCACCGTGGGCAAAGGGTGTGATCCGGGTATCCAAGACGACGGCGCCGAGCCGAACCACCGTGACCGAGTGAATCCCAGGATTGTCGCTTACGAGCCTTTCGAGCATGGACGCGAGCTCGGTCGAATTCATACCCTGAGCTTCGGGCTCGGAGTACGGCCACTCTGCAGCGGGCCAAGTGGAAGCCGCGAGGGAGTGGGATATCTTCGGTGTGCAAAGGAGGAAGAACAGGAGGGCTGTCAGGGGGCGAATCGGCATGCGTGTCCTTTGGATCTAGAGCTCATGAGCCTACGCCGATTATGGACTTTGGTTTCATGGTGACGGTCGCCACCACGAAGTCCCGTGTCTTCTCTATATGCATCGGCCCTGCTTGTGCCTCCCTATTTATTTGACCGCCCTGATACTTATGGACTTACGCGGTCGGGTTGATCACCACACTTGGCTCCCCGGGTGGAACGCTGTGCGAACCATCTCTTGAGAGAGCTGCCTTTACTCTCGGCGTCCCCTAGGAAAGACCTCTTTCACAGCGGCTCATACTCCGTCCCCTCAGACGTCAGCAACACCATGAGCCTCGGGTTCACGAAGAGCTTCTCCCGCCCGACCGTCTTCTCGACCAGGACACCGTTCTCCGCCAGCTGCCCCAGATACTTGGATGCCGTCTGCCTCTCGACCAGTCCGGCCGCCACGATGTTGGCGATCCGGCAATAGGGCTGCGAGAAGATCACGTCGATCAGCTCCCGGGTGTAGATCTTCGGCAGGCGCTCGCGGACAAAGGCCGCCGTCGCATCGGCGAGCTCCCGGATCATGCCGATTCTGGCAGACGTCCAGAGCGCCGTTTCCCTTACGCCCTCGAGCATGTATAGGAGCCACGGCTCCCAGGCCTCGTCCCGGGTCACTCCCAGGAGGAAGCCGTAGTAATCGTCCCTGTTGCGGATCACGAAGCGGCTCAGGTAGAGGATCGGCAGCGTCAGCAGGCCTTCCTGGATCAGGAACAGGCTGTTCAAGATACGGCCCGTACGGCCGTTGCCGTCGGTGAACGGATGGATGGCTTCGAACTGGTAGTGGCCTGCCGCCATCCGGATCAACGGATCCAGTTCGCCGGGCGTGTTCATGAACTGCTCCCAGTCGGCAAGCAGCCCCCGGATCACCGCCTCCCCCTCGGGGGGCGTGTAGATCGTCGTACCGGAGATCCCACCAGCAAGCCGGGTCCCCGGCACCCGACGCACCGACATATCGACACCGCGAATCCTTGTGCACACCGCTTCAGCGAGCACCGTACAGATCGGCCGCCGCTCGAGCGCGGCGAAACCCTCCATCAGCGCCTGCCGATACCGGATCGCTTCCTTGGTCGCCGGATCGTCGACGTTCACCCGATCGACGTTCTCGAAGAGGCGGTCCGTCGTGGTCACGATGTTCTCGATCTCGGAACTGGCCTGGGCTTCAAGCAGGGGCAGCGTATTGATCAGCATTCCCTGGTTGGGAATCAGCTGGGCCGCCTGCTTGAGCTCGGCAAGAGCCGCCCGAGCCTCGATACAGGCCCGGAGGACCGGCTTAGTGTCCAGGCCCGACAAGGAGGTCAGGGCGGGAAGGTCGTTGTAGGGGCGATCTGGGCTCCAGGGCATCGTCATGGTGAAATATCTCCTATTTTTCGACACGTCTGGAGAATAGGTCGACGGCATCGACATGTCAACACAATGTGTCGATATTTTTGAACTCTGTCGACACTTTGGCTCGATTGTATTGTTAAGCCCGTAATTGGATCATTGAAGTTTATTGGGATATTTATCCACCAGATATATCCCATTCAGCCATCTCACGCGTCCCAACTCTCATGAACTGCCACCCCATGCCGATCTAAACACATGATGCTCAACCTCCTCCTCCACACCCTGCTCTCCCTATTCCACACCCGCGGCTCCCTGGCTCTGGAGAACCTGGCCCTGCGCCAGCAACTCCTGGTCCTCGAGCGCACCAGCCCCAAGCCGGCCTTCAACGCAATGGATCGACTGTTCCGGGTCGTTCTCAGCCGCGTGTGGTCCAGCTGGCGTCGCCCCCTTCGGCTGGTCAAACCGGAGACCGTCATCGCATGGCACCGCAGGGGATGGCGGCTTTGGTGGAAATGGAAGAGTCGGCCACTCGACCCGGGGCGGCCGCGGATCCCTTACGAAGTCATTGAACTGATCAAACGCATCTCGCGCGAGAACCCGACTTGGGGAGCCCCTCGCATCCACGGCGAACTGCTGATGCTGGGCTACGAGCTGAGCGAAGCGACCGTCGCCCGCTACATGATCAAGCGCAGTGGACGGCGAAGCAGCTCTATCAGGTGTTTCCGTTCGACGAGGCGCCGAGGTTTCTCGTGCGGGATCGGGACGGGATCTACGGATACGAAGTCAAGCGGGCGATCAAGAACATGGTATGCCTGCAGGTCAATTTCTCAGCCCAGTTCGGGATTTTGATATTCATTTCAACAGATAATTCGTCGTGGACAGGCTTGGGATGATCAATCCAAGCGAGTCTGCTCATCCCCGCGTGGTGTTGGAAGTAGATCAAGCCTGGGCTTCACTTGCGGATGGGGTTTTGAGGAGGGACAGGTTCACCCTCAAAGATCCAACTCGCAATAAGCCGCCCCCCCGCATCCCACCATCAGGATCTTCACCAGATTCGTGCACCCGCTCACGTGCAGCGGCACCCCGGCGGTCAGCACCACCGTGTCGCCGCGCTTCAGGTACCCCTGCTCCACCGCCATGTCCAGGCACATGGTCTCGAGGTCCTCAAGACTCTCCGCGGCGGGTGTGAGGATGGGAATGGCGCCCCAAACCAGCGAAAGGGCGCGCCAGGTGCGCTCGTCGTCGGTCATGGCCAGGATGGGTTGACGCGGGCGGTACTTGGAGACGAGGCGCGTGGTCGAGCCGCTCGAGGTGAGCGTGACGATGGCCGCGGCGTCGACGGCATCGGCGGTCTGGCAGGCGGAGCGGGCCACGGATTCGGCGGTGCCCATCACACCTAGGCGCTTGTAATGGGCGTCCCAGTCGGCGAAGGGGAACATGGATTCAGCGGCGATGGCGATGCGGGCCATGGCCTGGACCGACTCGAGAGGATAGTCGCCCATGGCGGTCTCCTCCGACAGCATGACCGCATCGCTGCCGTCGAGGATGGCGTTGGCCACGTCGGAGACCTCGGCGCGGGTCGGGCGCGGGCTGTCGACCATCGAGCGGAGCATCTGGGTTGCCGTGATGACCGGGCGGCAGGCGGTGTTGGCGCGGGCGATGAGATCCTTCTGGATGCAGGGCACGTCCTCGAAGGGGATCTCCACGCCGAGATCGCCGCGGGCGACCATCACGCCGTCGACGAGCTCCAGGATTGCCGAGTAGTTCTCGATGCCCTGCTGCTGTTCGATCTTGGCGATCAGCGGCGCGCTCGCGCCCGCCTCGGCCATCGCCTTGAGGGCCGTGCGCACGTCGTCGGCTGTGCGCACGAACGACAGGGCCACGTAGTCCACGCCCATCTCCAGGCCGAAGCGCAGGTCGGCGATGTCCTTCTCGTCGAGGATCGGGGCGCTGATGGTGCCGCTGGGGAGGTTGATGCCCTTGTTGGAGCTCAGCTCTCCGCCCACGACGACCTTGCAGAGGATATCCTCGCCCTCGACGCGCTCGACCGTGAACTCCAGGGCGCCGTCGGCGAGCAGCAGGGTGTCGCCGGCCGATACGTCGCCGGGCAGACCTTTGTAGACCAGCCCCACTTCGGTGTCGGAGCCGGGAACGTCGCGGGAGGTCAGAGTGAACGACTGGCCGGGCTTGAGATTCACGGGACCGTCGGCGAACTTGGCGATGCGCACCTTGGGACCGGCGAGGTCCTGCAGGATGGCCACCGGAATGCCCAGCTTGTTGCTCACATGACGGATGCGCCGAATCAGGTCCGTCATGGTCTCGCGGTCACCGTGGGAGAAGTTGAGACGCGCTACATTCAAGCCGGCCTCGACCAGGCTCGTGAACATGGCTTCGTCCCATGAGGCGGGGCCCAGAGTGGCGACGATCTTGGTTCGGCGCATGATTTTCCCTTTCTTGATGATCGTACGATTCGAGGCATCATGACAGCCGGAGTGGTTTCTACGCAACAGCGGACCTCCAACCGGCGTAATGAACCGACCCCAACCAACTCAGGGACGGTCCCATGCGACATCGCCCGATCCTGCTCATCGTGATCCTCGCCGCCATGACGTGGAACATCGTCGCTTTCGACAGCGGCCCCCCAAGGCCCTACCCCCACGACCCTTCCCGGCTCGACCAGGCCGACCGCTTCGGCGCCGAAGGCCACAAGCGTTTCTCGGGAGCCATGCTGGCCCTGGACTGGTGGGCATCGGTCCGCGCTTATCCCGATATCGAATTTCCGAGGCAGGGTTGGACCGCGGGGTTCGAACAGGCGCAGCGACTGCCCCGAAGTCCGGACAGCGGCAAAGCCTGGACCGACTGGCGGCCCATCGGCCCCTGGAACCTCGGCGGGCGCATGGTCTGCGTGGCCTTCAACCCCCAGAACCCGCACACGATCTGGGCCGGCAGCGCCAGCGGCGGCGTTTGGCGCTCGACCACCGGCGGCTTGGGAGCCGATGCCTGGGAACGCGTGGAAACCGGACACCCCGTGCTGGGCGTCAGCTCCATCGCCTTCGCTCCAGGCGACTCGAACACCATCTACCTCGGCACCGGCGAAGTATACGGCTACGGAACCGAAGGCGGCGGCATCGCCGTGCGCATCACCCGCGGCAGCTACGGGATCGGCATCCTCAAGTCCGACGACGGCGGCGCCACTTGGGGCAGGTCTTTGGACTGGTCGAGTGATCAGCAGCGGGGCGTGCAGGTCGTGAAGATCGATCCGGTGCATCCCGACGTCGTGTGGGCGGGGACGACCGAGGGCACCTACAAGTCGAGCGACGCCGGTCGGACCTGGACCCGCGTCCACACCGTGATCATGGCCACCGACCTGGTCGTCCATCCCGGAAACCCGAACATCGTTGTGGTGGCCTGCGGCAACCTGGGCAGCCTCGGCTACGGGCTATACCGCACGACCGACGGCGGCGACTCGTGGACCAAGATCGTCCAGGCGGGTCAGATCCCCACGAACTACGGCGGCAAGGCGGAACTGGCCCTCAGCGCCTCGGACCCCGACATCATCATGGCCAGCATCGGCAAGAGCAGCGGCGGCGCCACGTCCACCTGGCTGGTGCGGTCGACCGACGCCGGCGCCACCTGGATCATGAAATCGTTCCAGGACTACTCCCTGTGGCAGGGTTGGTTCGCCCACGACGTCGCCATCCATCCCCTGAACCCGAACATCGTCCTGACGGCGGGGGTCGACATCTGGCGCTCGACGACCGGAGGCGCAAACCTGACGAAGATGTCGAGTTGGGAGAACTGGGTGTTCGGCGTGACTCCTATCGGCGGACCGGAAGGCCCCGCCGACTATTCCCACGGCGATCATCACGACATCGTCTGGCACCCTTCCGACCCGAACACCGTGTACTTCGCCACCGACGGCGGCATCTTCCGCTCCACCGACGCGGGCCTGACCTTCGAGGGCTGCAACGGCGGTCTGCAGACGACCCAGTTCTACGCCGGGTTCAGCGTTTCGCCTACGTCGGCCGACTTCGCCATGGGGGGACTGCAGGACAACTCCACGGCCATGTTCCACGGCGACGAAGCCTGGAGCAAGAATATCGGCGGCGACGGGTCGTGGACCGCCATCCATGCCCTCGACGATCAGATCATCTGCGGGTCATGGCAATATCTCAACATCCTGCGCTCGACCGATCAGGGCGGCAACTGGACCGAAGTGTCGATGCCGATCCTCGGCTCACCCGGCTTCATCGCCCCCTACGCCTTTGGCGGGGCGAGCGATCCCGACGTCGCGTATGCAGGCACTTCGTTCATGGGCAAAAGCCTCGACGGAGGCCTCACCTATCAGATGGTCAACGGCGGCAATCCCCTGAACGGCGACCCGGCGCTGGCCATCGCCGTGGCGCCCTCCGACGGCGATGTGGCCTACGTCACCACCGCCCCGGTGCGCTATCACGCCGGCATGTTCCGCACCCTCGACGGCGGCGTGAGTTTCCAGAACGTGACCGGCCCGCTGCCAGACCGCTACTTCGTGGGCTTGGCGGTCGACCCGACGGACGCACAGACCGTCTACGTGACCTGCGCAGGTTTCGGCAGCGCGCACCTGTACCGCTCCCACGACGCCGGCACCAACTGGGAGGATTTGACGGGCGATCTTCCCGACGTGCCTACACTTTCGGTCATCGTCGATCCCGAGCGCCCCGACCACATCTACGTGGGCAACGACCTCGGCGTGTTCTTCTCCCGCAACGACGGCGCCTCGTGGTTCAACCTGAGCGCCGGACTCGGCGACGCGGTGATGGCCATGGATCTGAACGTGACCGCCGACGACCAACTGATGGTGTCGACCTACGGCAACGGTGTCTATGTCAGGCCGCTGGAACGGGAGACCACGGCGGTGAACGGCGTACCGAGAGCGGCGAGGTTGAAGCAGAATGTCCCGAATCCCTTCAATCCGTCCACTACGCTGAGCTTCTCTCTGGACGAAGCTGAACTCGTAAGCGTGACGGTCTACGATGTCCGCGGAGCCCTAGTCAAAACGCTGGCGAACCGAACGTTTGCAGCTGGAAACCACACCGTCACCTGGGACGGACGCGACGAGTCGGGTAGACAGGTAGGCGGAGGCTCGTATCTGGCGACGATGAGGAGCGTGAGCGGAACCTCGTCGGTGACGATGCAGCTTGTTCGCTGATAGGATCTCCTGAGGAGATCTGTGCCTTTGGTGATGATCCGACCCTATCGCTCTGGGACGGCCCCGCTCCCTACCGTCCCTGGGGACCGTCCATATCCTCCTCCGAATCATCGTTTTCGGAGGATGTCTCCGTGCCCGGACCAAGCTCGATCGGGTCGGCTGCTCCGGCACTCGGCCAGCAGTCGTATGCCACGCCGAACTGCACCAGGAACTCGGGACCGAAGGCGCGCAGCGTGACGTGGACGGGCAAGAGCACCACCGTGCCGACGAATGGAATCGAAAGCACCAGAAACAGGGCGCAGCAGGTCACCGCACCTGCGGCGAACACGATCACACTGACGACCATCCACACCACGAGATACGCCAACGCCATGAGCACAAAGGCCAGGGGGCGGGCGCGCAGCAGCGGCAAGAAACGCTCCCAGGCGGCCAGCACACCTTCGTCGTAGCGATGCATCAAAGGTACGACGAACTGGTCGGTGCAGAATCCCACGAAGGCGACCGTCAGCCCCAACGACAACCCGGCAAGACCCGTCAGAAGCGCTCCGGCCACTCCGAGGCCGGCGAAGATGCCGCCCACCGCCACCGCCGGCGCGATGAGCACCAGGATGGGCAGGATGAGCGCCAGGGCGAGAAGACCAGCCAACAACTGGGTCCCCACGCGCCACAGGAAGAGCGAGTCGCCCAGGCGGCCGAGGCGCTGCCATGGATCTGACACACGACCATGCTTCCAGGCGACGTTGTCGTAGAACATGAAGGCGCCGCGCGAACCCACCCAGGCGACAGCCACCGCGATGGCCAAAAACAGCATCAACAGCATCATCGCCACGAAGAATTCCAAGGGATGCCCGAGGGCGTTGATGATCTTTTCGACGCCCGGACCGACCAGCCCACCGAACCTGTGGTCGCCGTTGTTCATGTCCCAGCGCAGACCGCCGTCGCCGCCCCAGATGGAACCGTCCCAGAGACGGGCCAGCCAGGCCGTGAAACCGACGATGAACCACAGTTCGAGATTGAAGGGGCCGAAGAGCATGCCCTTGGCGCGTAGCCAGGATCGTTGCAGGGGTTCCCGGTACCTGATTTCCATGGTCTCCTCCTCGATCTGCGGTCGCTCTTGCGGACGGTAGGCATTATATATGTGGCCCGACCATGTTGACTACGCAACTCTGAGACGGAGGATGCATTGGGCCAGATCTTCGCTTTGCTGTGCGCAGTCCTCTGGGCGGTGGCCGTCATCCTGCTCAAGCGATCGGGCGACACGATCCGTCCCTTCGCTCTGAATCTGTTCCGAGTCGGCGTCTCTTCGGTGTTGCTGGTGCTTACCGTCCTGATTTCGGGTCAGGGATTGTTCCGTGAGGCCACACTCACGGATCTGATCACCCTGTTGATCGGCGGCGGCCTGTCGATCGCCCTCGCCGACACGATGTTCCACAAGTGCCTCAACACCGTGGGCGCGGGCATTACGGCCATCGTGGACTGTCTCTACTCGCCGCTGATGATCCTTTTCGCCTTCTTGCTCCTCGACGAACGCATCGGAGCCTGGGACTTCGTAGGCATGGGGCTGGTGATCGCCGCCGTGCTGGTGGCCTCGACCCATCCGATCCCGATCGGAATGACCAGAAAGATGTTGGTGCAGGGCGTTCTCTGGGGCGCCGGCGCCATGACGACCCTTACCGGCGGCGTGATCATCGTCAAGCCCGTCCTGACCCATCACCCGATCCTATGGGTGACGACGGTACGTCAGCTCGGCGCCCTGGCGATCATGGTGCCGATCGCTCTGGTCTCTCCCCGCCGCCATGAATTCTTCAGCGTGTTCAAACCCCACGCCGATTGGCGGTTCAGTTTGAGCGGCACCGTGGTCGGTTCGTACCTTGCGCTGATCTTCTGGCTGGCCGGCTTGAAGTACACCGAGGCGGGTGTGGCCGCCATCCTGAACCAGACAAGTACCATCTACGTGCTGATCCTGGCCACGGTGTTCCTCAAGGAATCGTTCACCAAGCGCAAAATCGCCGCCGCAGTGATGGCGGTCGGGGGCATCCTTGTGGTGACCGTTCTTTAGGCCGCTTCCTCCTCGCGCAATAATACCTCCTCGGCTACACTGTCCCGCTCGGGAAACATCATCGCCACCGGAGGTTTCATGCGCGCCATCATCGCCTTTGTCGTTCTCGTAGGTCTGCTGCTGCCTACCGTCGCTCTCCCGTCTTCACCGGCACCGGAGGATCCTCCCGTGACGTCCGACCTCATCGTCCAACGTATCATCGAATCCGTACTCGCCGACGAACACCCCGTGGAACGTCTGCAGGAACTCTGCGACGTGATCGGTCCCCGGCTGTGCGGTTCTGAGAACATGGACCGCGGCATCGCCTGGGCGATGGCGCAGCTGAAGGCCGATGGAATGGACGTTGTCCGCGCCGAGCCGGTCATGGTGCCCCATTGGGTCCGTGGTGAAGAACGAGCCGAAGTGATCGCACCCTGGCATCACGACCTGCCCCTGCTGGGTCTGGGCGGCTCGATCGGGACACCCGAGGAAGGCATCGAAGCCGAGGTGATGGTCGTCTCCGATTTCGATGAACTCGAAGCCCGCGCCGACGAAGCCGCCGGCAGAATCGTCCTGTTCAACCCCCCTTGGGAGGGTTACGGGAAGACGGTGCAGTACCGCGTCAAAGGCGCCGACGCCGCCGCCAAACACGGTGCCGTGGCCTGTTTGATCCGCTCGGTAACCCAGTCAACTTACGGTCCGCCCCATACCGGTGTGATGCGCTATACCGACGAGGAAGGCGTGCCTCGCATCCCCGCGGCTGCCATCCGAGTGGAGGACGCGGCGCGCATGGAACGCCAGCACCGGCGCGGCCTGCCCGTGCGTGTGCGGCTTGAGATGGGCGCGCAACGTTTGCCCGACGTGGAGCAGGCCAACGTGGTCGCCGACCTGATCGGACGCGAGAAGCCCGAAGAGATCGTCCTGGTGAGCGGTCACTTCGACTCCTG
Source organism: uncultured bacterium (assembly GCA_937910695.1). Taxonomy (GTDB): domain Bacteria; phylum Krumholzibacteriota; class Krumholzibacteriia; order LZORAL124-64-63; family LZORAL124-64-63; genus CALEMW01. The sequence continues at coordinate 42,095 of CALEMW010000145.1, read as the reverse complement.
GGACGTCGGCGACGGCGCCCACGACGACGGCGCCAGCTGCGTGCTGGCCATGGAAGTCGCCCGCCAGCTCAAGAAGCTGGATCTGCGTCCACGACGCACCGTGCGCGTGGTGTTGTGGATCGACGAAGAGATGACCCAGACCGGCGCCAAAGCCTACATGCTCGCCCACGCCGACGAGGTCGACCGACACGTAGCCGCCATGGAATCGGACAGCGGCTGCTTCGCCCCGGCGGGATGGAGCGTGCGCGGTGACTCGACAACCGTGGCGCTCGTAGCCGAGATGGCGGTTCCTCTCGCGGTTCTCGGTGCCGACGACGTGAGTGAAGGCTGGGCCGGCGTCGATGTCCGCCCCCTGAACGAGGCCGGCGTGCCGGGCATCGGCCACCGCACGCAGAACGACGAATACTTCCTGTACCACCACAGCCCGGCCGACACCTACGACAAAGTCGATCCCGACCACGTGAAGGCCAACGCTGCGGCCATGACCGCGCTGATCTGGATGCTGGCGGAAGCAGAGGATCCCTTGCCTCGTTGAGAGGGTTCGGAAATACATACTGATCAGGGGGATCTTCTCTTGAGGGGATCCCCTCTTGCCTATAGCCTCCCGGGAAGTTCCAGCCCGTGATTCTCGCCTTACGGACAGGAGGTCCCTCGATGCGCTCGTTCTCCCGTGCTCGCATGCTGACCCTGCTCACCCTCGCCATCCTGCTCTTCGCAGGCTGCTCCGAGGAGCCCGACCACTCGCTGCTCGGCCCTCCCGTCTCAATGGAGCAGGGCAAGACCATCCCCGCCGGCTATTACGACACGGTGAATCCCTCCACCCCGGCGGCCCTGCGCACGACACTGCACGAAGCCATCGACGACCACACGAAGATCCCCTACACCTCGACGGCCACCGACACCTGGAACGTCCTCGAAGCGGCCGACCAGGATCCCAACGACACCGGCCGCGTGCTCGACATCTATCTCAACGCCAGCTACGTGAAGTACGGCGCGGGCAACACCGACTACAACCGGGAGCACAGCTGGCCCAAGTCCTTCGGCTTCCCGAACGACGGTTCGACCAACTATCCCTACACCGACTGCCACCACCTGTTCATCGCCAACGACAGCTATAACTCGTCCCGCAACAACAAACCCTACGGCACCGCCGGCGGCAGCGGCAACGAATACACGACCCTCGCCTACAACGGCGTGGGCGGCGGCAGCGGGGTCTACCCCGGCTGGTCGAACTGGGCCAATACCACCTACTGGGAGACCTGGACCGACCGCCGCGGCGACGTGGCCCGCGCTCTGATGTACCTGGACGTGCGCTATGAGGGCGGCACCCACGGCACAACCGGCGTGTCGGAGCCCGACCTGATCCTGACCGACACCCTGGCTCTCATCGAGGCGTCGAACACCGGCGCGAACATCTCGACGGCCTACATGGGCCTGCTGTCGGTCCTGGTTCAATGGCACATCCAGGACCCCGTCGACGACAAGGAACGGGCCCGCAACGACGCCGTCTACGCCTTCCAGGGCAACCGCAACCCCTTCATCGACCATCCCGAGTGGGCGGACTGCCTGTTCGCCGGGACCTGCGGCGGCGGCGACACCACGCCCCCCGCGGCGCCCACCGGCCTGACGGCCGCAGCGGGCAACGGCTCGGTGGGACTGGACTGGACCGACAACGGGGAAAGCGACCTGGCCCTCTATACCGTCTACCGCTCCACGACGCCGGGCGGCGGCTACACCAGCCTCGGCAACGTGACCGTCAGCGCGTTCAACGACAACGGCGCGGCCAACGGTACGACCTACTACTACGTCGTGACGGCCAGCGACGCGTCGGCCAACGAGTCGGCCCAGAGCGCCGAAGCCTCGGCCACGCCCCAGGGCGGCGGCGGCGGCGGTCCGGCCACGGTCTGGATCAACGAATTCCACTATGACAACAGCGGCACCGACACCGGCGAGTTCGTGGAGGTCGCCGGCACCGCCGGTGTGGATCTGACGGGCTGGACCGTGGTGGGCTACAACGGCAGCGGCGGCGCCGCCTACAAGACCGTGAATCTCGGCGGCACGATCGCCGACCAGCAGGGCGGGTTCGGCACCCTGTCGTTCGCGTTCACGAGCATGCAGAACGGAGCGCCCGACGGCCTGGCTCTGGTGGACGACACCGGCGCCCTGGTCGAGTTCCTGAGCTACGAGGGCGCCTTCACGGGATCGGGCGGCGCGGCCGACGGCATCGCCTCCACCGACATCGGCGTCGCCGAGACCACTTCGACGACCGTGGGCTTCTCCCTGCAGCTCGCTGGTACCGGCTCGGCTTCGGGCGACTTCACCTGGCAGGCGCCCCAGAACGATTCCCCGGGCCTGCCCAACACCGGCCAGACCTTCAGCGGCGGCGCACCGGTGAACCAGGCCCCGACGGCTGCGGCCAACGGGCCCTACAGCGGTGACACCGGCGTCGCGGTGACGTTCTCATCGGCGGGGTCCTTCGACAGCGACGGCTCGATCGTGTCGTACGCCTGGACCTTCGGCGACGGCGGCACCAGCTCGGCGGCCGACCCGTCGCACACCTACACTGCGGCAGGATCCTACACCGTGACGCTGACGGTCACCGACGACGGCGGCCTGACCGACGTGGCCACCACTTCGGCCGACATCACCGACATTCCGCCCCCGGCCGACGCGGTTGTGTGGATCAACGAGTTCCACTACGACAACGACGGCGCCGACGTCGACGAGTTCGTGGAGATCGTCGGCGCCACGGGCACCGACCTGACCGGCTGGTCCCTCGTGGGCTACAACGGCAGCGGCGGAGCGTCCTACATGACCGTCAACCTCTCGGGCACCCTGCCTGCGACGATGGGCGGTTTCGGGACGGCTACGTTCGCCATGACGGGCCTGCAGAACGGATCTCCCGACGGCATCGCCCTAGTCGACGGCACCGGTGCCGTGGTCCAGTTCCTCAGCTACGAGGGTTCCTTCACGGCCGCCGACGGTCCTGCCGCGGGTGTGACCTCGGTGGACGTGGGCGTGAGCGAAGCGTCCACCGCGACCGTGGGCCACACCCTGCAGCTCGCCGGCACGGGCTCTTCCTATGCCGACTTCACATGGCAGGCCTCGGCGGCCGGCACCCAGGGCGCCGTCAACACCGGCCAGACCCTGGGCGACGGCTCGACGGGCGGCGGCGGAGGCGGCTGGACCGTGATCACCTTCGACGACTTCGAGGCGGGCTGGGGCAGCTTCGTCGACGGCGGCGGCGACTGCAGTCGGTACACTGGTGGTACTTACGCCCACCAGGGCTCGGCGGCGGCCGACATCCAGGACAACAGCGGCGCCGCCTCGTCGTTCACCCACGGCAGCGGCCATGACGTGTCCGGGTACACGGACCTCGAAGTCGAGTTCTGGTTCACCGCCGTGAGCATGGAGAACAACGAGGACTTCTGGGTGCAGTACTGGGACGGCTCGGCCTGGCGGACGATCGCCACCTTCGCCGCCGGGACCGGATTCAACAACAACACCGCCTACCATGAGATCGTGAACATCCCCGCCGGCACATACGCCTACCCAGCCGACGCCAAGTTGCGGTTCCGCTGCGACGCCAGCAACAACGGCGACGACGTGTACATCGACGAGGTGGAATTCCGGGGATTCAACTAGAACCGGGGACATTATGCACTGGGGGCGGCCTTCGGGCCGCCCCTTTCCGTTGGCGGTTGACCCGGCAACACCGGTCGGGGCATCATCTCCGGGCACACCCAACCGAGGAGATTCCCATGCACCGCCTCGCCGTCCTCGCCCTGATCGCGGTTCTGCCCCTGACCGCCGCCGCCCAGTCCAACACCGACCTCGACGCCAAGCTCGACAAGGTCCTCGGCGCCTTCGAAAGCCTCGACCACCGCCTCGACGCCCTGCAGAAGCAGGTGGACGACGGCCTCTGGTTCGACCGCCTGGGCGACGTGGCCACAGTCGAAAAGGTGCGCCTGTGGGGACCGCCGAAGTGGAAAGAGGAGTCGCCCACGGCCATCGGCGCCGGCAACCCCGTGAAGTTCTGGGCCTACGTCTTCGTGCCCCGGGGCCACGACCGAAAGACGAGCACGCCCCTGCTGGTCTTCCCCCACGGCGGCGTCCACAGCGACTTCTCCACCTACTACACCCACATCGTGCGCGAGATGGTTGCCCAGGGCTACGTCGTGGTGGCGCCCGAATACCGCGGCAGCACCGGCTACGGACGCGGCACCTACGAGAGCATCGACTACGGCGGCCTCGAGGTGGAGGACGTGCACGCCAGCCGCGCCTATGTGCTGGAGAACTACCCCTTCGTCGACGACGATCGCGTGGGCATGATCGGCTGGAGCCACGGCGGCCTGATCAGCCTGATGAACGTCTTCGAGCACCCCGACGACTACGCCTGCGCCTATGCCGGCGTACCGGTGAGCGATCTCATCGCCCGGCTCGGCTACCTCGACGATGAGTACCGCGACCTCTACCGCGCCGACTTCCACATCGGCCAGGACGTGCACGAGAACATCGAGGAATACAAGCGACGCTCGCCGGCCTGGAACGCGGAGAAGCTGAAGACCCCCCTGCTGGTCTTCACCAACACCAGCGACGAGGACGTGAATGTCCTGGAGGTCGAGCATCTGATCCAGGCGCTGAAGGCCGAAGGTAAGGAGTTCGAGTACGAGATCTTCGAGGACGTACCAGGCGGCCACAGTTTCGACCGGCTGGATACACGGCAGGCGCAGGAGATCAGGCTGCGGGTTTACGGTTTCCTCGCCAAGTATCTCAAGCCGCCGCACCGGTTGGAATCCGTGGAGCAGCTGCACAGCGCCGGTTACAGGTAACTGAAGATTCTTGAATTCCTGAGGGGGGTGCCAGTCGCCCCTTCTGCTTGCTGTCCTCATGGAATCGACGATCTTGTGGACTACACTGCATTCCGGAGGACCATTCATGCCGAGAATCCGATGGCTCACCCTCACTGCCCCTCTCACCGGAGCCGGCCTAGGGTACCTGTACTCACTGTGGTCGATCAGCCGCGGCAGCACCTGAGGCATCGCCTGCAACCCGCTGGTCAGCGTGGGATACGGGGCGTTGCTGGGATGGCTGGTGATCGCCAGAGGGAAGAAGAAGGACGCCTGACAACGAGAGAGGGCCGGTCGCAGGACCGGCCCTCTTCTCATGAATCTCTGTGGAAGAGCTAGTGGGCGTTGCTCGGATGTTCGTTGCTCGGATGCTCGTGGCCCGGGTGTTCCTCGCCGGCCATCATCTCGGCGTAGGCGTTGATGGTGGTCTGGGCGTGGTTGCGGATCAAGGCGACGACCTCAGGGTCCTGGCTCGTGATCACGGTGATCGCGCCCGCCGGTGTCTCGACCCGGTCCATGGCGACGCCCTTCATCATCAGCGCGCCGTAGGACATGCACATGCCGCACATGGGCATCTGCTCGCCGGCCATCAGGCGTTCGCCGGTGGCCTGCATCGAGGCCGAGAGCTTGTCGAAACGATCCTTCATCCCGGCCGGGTAGGTGGTGACCTCCATCATGCCGTTGGTCAGCAGGTAATTGTCCCACGTCATGGACTGGAACAGCTCGGGGTCGTTGTTCAGGTTCTTGCACATGCCGCAGTTCTCGAGGTCGAACCAGCCTTCGTTGGCGCCGGCAAAGGCGGTGCCGGCTAGTGCGAGAATCAGGAAAGTCGTCTTCAGGATCGTCATCGTTTTCCCCCATGGGTTGAGTTCGGATCAGGTTTCGACATGATCGCTCTGAACCGGGCTTTTGACGAGATGATCCGCCCGTTTTGGGGCGGATCATCTACGTCGAATTACTCATAGAATAAATCAACGGGTCGTATCCACCGGAACGGGCTCCATTGCCCCCGCCGCTTCCTCATCTCCGAGCAGGTAGTGATCGAACCATTCCAGTTCCCGGGTCTCGTAATCGACCATGTGGCTCGGGCGGTTGATGCCGTGGCCTTCGCCCGGATAGAGCACCAGTCGACTGGGCACGCCGTTGAGTTGCAGGTAGCTGAAAAGTTCGATGGACTGACGCGGATCTACGGGTTCGTCTTCGGTGCCGTGCATGATCAGCGTGGGCGTGACCGCATCGGCGATGCGCGAGGCGGGGCTGTGCTCCCACAGGCGCTGCAGATCGCCGGCCCAGGGCTGGTCGTAACCGTCGATGAACAGCTGGGGATTGTTCTGACCCATGGCCGACACGTAGTTGAAGATGCCTGCGATCGAGACAGCCGCTTGGAAGCGGTCGGTGCGTGTGATCACGTTGTCGGTGGACAAGCCGCCGTAGCTGTAGCCCGTGAAGCCCATGCGGTCGGGGTCGGCGATGCCCAGTTCGACCAGGGCGTCGCAGGCGGCCATGAGGTCGAGATAGTCGTCGGTACCGAAGTTGCGGTACACACCGCGCAGAAACTCTTCGCCATAGGCCGTGCCACCCCGCGGGTTGGCGATGAATACGGCGTAGCCGCGACGGCTGAGCACCTGCCAGGGATAACGCGTGGTCCAGGCGTTGCCGTAGCGCGAGAAGGGACCGCCGTGCATCTCCATGATGAAGGGGAACGGGCCGTCGTCTGTTGATTGACCGGGGGGCAGGAAGAGGAACCCTTCGACGGTGACGCCTTCGTGGCCTGGCAGTTCGAGGCGGGTCGGCGCGACGAGATTGAAGGCGGCGACGGCGTCGTCGGTGCTGGCCAGCCTGCGAGCGTTCCGAGGTTTGCTCACCGGTGCCGTCCAGATTGAACCCGGACGGTGGAACTCGCTCTCCGCCCAGGCGAGGACACCGCCGGCCAGGTCCAGGGAACCCACGTTGCCGTCGGCTTTGACGACCATCTCGAGCCTGCCCTGGGTGGTGTCGATGCGGCGCACGTCCATATCGCGGCCTTCGGAGACACGCAGGTAGATCCACTTTCCGTCGTCGGACCACAGCGGTGCGTCGGCCGGTGTGGACCCGTATCCAGACAGGCAGGCCTGGACGTCTGTCGTCAGGGCCCGGGTCTCACCGCGGACCAGGTCGCGGATCACGAGATCCTTGAGATTGAGATAGGCCCGCAGGTCGTCGCCGCGGTCCTGGAACCAGGCGAGACGGCGGCCGTCGGGGCTGAAAGCGGACAGGGATGCATGGCGGTCGGGGTCGCTGATCATCGTCAGATCGCCGCTCTCGAGATCGAGCAGGCCCACGCGCTGCTCCTCGTCCACCAGGCTCGAAAAACGCTCGTTGTAGGTGATTGCCAGAGTCTTGCCGTCGGGGGACCAGGCGACATGGTAGGGGTGCAGCGGCGCCTTGGTAAGCTGCCGCGGCTCGGCGTCGCCCGGGCCGTCCCGTCCAGCGTCCACGAGCCAGAGCTGGGCGTACTGTTCGGGATGTTCGAGACGGTCATGGACGATCCAGTCGGCGCGGTCGTCTTCTTCCTCAACTTCTGCTTCGACCTCGGGAGGAGCGGCCAGCACGATCATGCGCTCACCGTCGGGCGCCCACCAGTAGTCCTGAACACCACCCTCGACCGCCGTCACGGCTCGAGGTTCCGCGCCGTCCAAGGGGTTGACCCAAACCTGGGCGTCGCCGTCACGCTGGGCCAGATAGCAAAGGGCGCCATCGGGGCGCCAGGAGATACCGCCGCGGAAGCCGTCATCGTATGTGATGCGGCGGGGGTCGCCGTTCTCACAGTCGACGGTCCAGAGACGACGCACGTAGACGTCTTGCTCCAGATCACGCCAGCGCTCGAGGTACGCCACCTGGGAGCCGTCGGGCGAAACGATGGGAGTATCAAGGACCGGGACGGCCAGGAAGGCCTCGATGTCGAACGTATCGACACCATCGGCCGCCGCGCTAGAGGCAACAACCACCAGAACCAACAGGGCGAGCAAGCGCAGAATCATGACGGCCTCCGCTGAATAATCCGAGGGAAACAGATTCGTTCAGATTGCATCATCATCGCAGCGACTGCAAGGTCGAGGCCTCGTTCGCCCTATCTCAGCCCGTGACCATGTGTTATCATTGTTGATGTACCGACATTCTAGGAGATGGAATTGAAAATGCGACCAATGGCCCGGTCTTATGGGCGGGAACGCCTTGCAGGCTTGCTCATGACCCTCGTGTTCTGCGCACCTCATGCGAACGCCTTCCACGAAAACGGCGTCGCCAGCTGCGCGGGGTGTCATGTCATGCACGAGATGGAAGACGGCATGCCCGTCGTCGACGTGTCGGGCTCACTGCTGCGCGGCCTCTCTCCCAGCGACGCCTGCCTCGCCTGCCACGGTTCCGGCGACCAGGCCGTCTTCGGCTACGACCCCATGAATCCCCCCACCGAAATGGGCGGCGGGAACTTCGCCTTCCTGCGCGAAGATCAGATCAACGATGATCCCCAAAACAATGCCCCCAGCATCTCCGGAAACCACGCAGGGCACTCCATAGTGGCTCCCGGCTACGGCCTGACGGCCGACCCCGACCACACCCTCTCGCCCGGCGGCACGTTCCCCGCCAACGAACTGGGCTGCACGAGCTGCCACGACCCCCACGGCAACTCAAACTTCCGCATGCTCAACGGAGCCGGACCCGTCCAGGACGGACTGTTCGCGTTCCTCTATGCGGCTCCCGAAGCGGAGGGGTTGCCGGTGGGATTGTCCGGCGGGGGAGAAACGACAACGAGTCACACGGCCTACCGCAGCGGCATGTCGTGGTGGTGCGCCAACTGCCACGGTCAGTACCACGACCAGGTCGGCCGTGCCAACTTCGAGCATGAATTCAACGAGGGCCTTTCCGGAGAGGAAGCGGGACGCTACAACAGCTACAACGGTGACGCTGATCCGAACGGGGGCAGCTCTCTCACCTCGTACTTGGTCCAAGTGCCCTTCGAGGATCCTGCCGGCACGATCGACAAGATGTCCGGACCTGGTTCCGGGGCCAGGGTCATGTGCCTGACCTGCCATCGCGCCCACGCCACGTCCGCTCCGAGTTCCACACGGTGGGACATGCGCATTCCGGCCCTCGGCACCGACGGCGTCAAATCGAGGTCGTGGCCCTTGCCCAACCCCTACGCCAACCCCAGCCAGCGCCAGCTCTGCCTGAAGTGCCACGATGAGCATCACGGCACCCAGTCCAGCCAGAGCTGCTTTACCTGTCATCAGCGGCACAACTAAAATCGCCTGACCCCGAAATGACCAAGAGCCCGACCAGCGATCCGGTCGGGCTCTTGACTGCGAAGGCGACGGTCAATCCTTCTGCTGGATCTTCGCCCAGCTGTCCTTCAGCGATACCGTACGGTTGAACACCGGCCGTTCGGGAGTCGAGTCCTCGGAGTCGGCGCTGAAGTAACCGTGGCGCATGAACTGGAAGCTGTCGCCCGGTTTCGCCGCACCCAGCTCTGGCTCCAGCTTGCAGCCGGTCTTCACTACCAGCGAGTCGGGGTTGAGGACCGTGGTCACGTCCTCGGCGTCGCCGGGGTTCGGGTCGGAGAACAGGTGGTCGTACAGGCGCACCTCGGCATCGACGCCGTGGGTCACCGACACCCACTGCAGAGTGCCCTTGACCCGCCGTCCGTCTGGGGTCGAGCCGCCACGGGAATCCGGGTCGTAGGTGCAACGCAGTTCGACGATGTTGCCGTCGTCGTCCTTCACCGCTTCGTCGCAGGTCACGTAGTAGGCGTGCTTCAAGCGCACTTCGCGGCCGGGTCCGAGACGGAAGAACTTGCGCGGGGGATCTTCGAGAAAGTCGTCGCGTTCGATCCAGAGTTCGCGGGAGAACGGAACCATGCGGGTGCCGTCGGCCTCGTTCTCTGGATTGTTCTGGCATTCGATGTTTTCGACCTGGCCTTCGGGATAGTTCGTGATGACAACCTTCAGAGGATCGAGCACGGCCATGACGCGGCGAGCCGTTAGGTTCATCTCCTCGCGCAGGCAGTGTTCGAGCAGCTGCACGTCCACCACGCTGTCGCGGCGGGCCACGCCGATGCGGTCGCAGAACCCGCGGATCGCCGACGCTGTGTACCCGCGGCGGCGCAAGCCGCTGAGCGTCGGCATGCGAGGGTCGTCCCAGCCCGACACGTGGCCGTCCTGCACCAGCTTGAGCAGCTTGCGCTTGCTCATCAGGGTGTAGGTCAGGTTGAGGCGGGCGAATTCGATCTGCTGGGGGTGATAGACCTCGAGCTTGTCGAGGAACCAGTCGTACAACGGGCGATGGACTTCGAATTCCAGAGTGCATACCGAATGGGTGATGCCTTCGAGAGAGTCTTCCGTGCCGTGGGCCCAATCGTACATGGGGTAGATGCACCATTGGTCGCCCGTGCGGTGGTGGTGCGCATGACGGATGCGATAGATCAGCGGGTCGCGCAGCAGCATGTTGGGCGCGGCCATGTCGATCTTGGCGCGCAACACCTTGGCGCCATCGGGGAATTCGCCGGCCCGCATGCGGCGAAGCAGATCGAGGTTCTCCTCGACGGAGCGATCCCGGAACGGGCTGTTCACACCGGGCGTCTTGACGGTGCCGCGATTCTCGCGGATCTCCTCGCCGTTCTGATCATCGACGTAGGCCAAGCCCTTGTTCACGAGGTCTTCGGCGTAGACGTACATCTGCTCGAAGTAGTCCGAGGCGAAAAACAGGCGGTCCTCCCAGTCGGCACCCAGCCAGCGGGCGTCGGCCTGGATCGAATCCACGTATTCGGTATCTTCCGTGGTGGGATTCGTGTCGTCGAAACGCAGGTTGAACTTGCCGCCGTACTTGCGGGCCAGGCCCATGTTCAAGCAGATGCTCTTGGCGTGGCCGATGTGGAGATAACCGTTCGGTTCCGGCGGAAAGCGCGTGTGGACACGGCTGTCCCAACGACCCGACTTGTTGTCGGCTTCGATGATCGTCTCGATGAAGTTGTTCGACTCGACACTCTGAAGAGGGGCGTCGTTGGGGATCGTGTCGGACATGGTTCCTCGCTCGGTTCGTATCGGGGCGGAAGCCGTCTCCACCTGCTGCGGCGGCGGACGGCCTCAAACTACGAGGAAGTGTCCATTCTGTCCAGAAACCCCTGGGCCTCCGCCACGCTCTTGGTCGGACTGATCTTGATTTTCTGGTCCACGAGCCTACCGGCCTCATCGATGATCCAGTGGCTGCGGATCACACCCATATACGTTTTGCCGTAGAGCTTCTTTTCGCCCCAGGCGCCCCAGGCTTCGAGAACCGCATGGTCGGGATCCGAGAGCAGATCGAAGCCCAAGCCCTTCGATTCCTTCCACGACGCCAACTTGGCCGGGCTGTCGGGACTGATGCCCAGCACAACGGCGCCACGGGCGTCGATGTCGGGCAGAACTTCGGAGAACCCGCAGGCCTGGGTGTTGCAGCCGCCGGTGTTGGCCTTGGGGAAGGCGAAGAGAACCACTTTGCGACCCTTGAAGCTGCTCAGCTTGACCTTTTCACCGCGCTGATTTTCGAGAGTGAATGCGGGTGCTTTCTTACCGACATCCGGCATGGAACATCCTCCGGGAAAGTGGAACCGGGGCGATCGAGCCGATCTCCTGGCAATCGATTCCGCCGCAGACTCATCCGTTCAATTCAAGTTGCATCGAGATGGAGCAGCGTTCGTAGCCGTCCTGTTCGGCGGGGCCTTCGGGTACCTTCACGAAACCGAGGGATTCATAAAGTCGGCAGGCCCGTTCCAGGACAGGGCTGGTGGCCAGCACCACTCTTTCGGCGCCCATGGTCCTGGCCCGCTCGAGGACTGCCGTACCGAGGCGGCGGCCGATGCCCAAGCCGCGATGGCTCTTGGTGACGGCCATTTTCGACAGTTCGAAAGTGCCCGACTCCCTCTTCAACAGAGCACAGGTACCTACCACTTCGCCGCGGTGCAAGGCGAACAGAATGGTGCCGCCCTTGTGCATCACGACTTGGTTGGGGTCGTCGAGAATCCTACGGTCGTGATCCTCGACCCGGAACCACTCCTCCAGCCACTCCCTGTTAAGAGACGCGAAGTGTTTCTTGTAGGCGGGACGATAATCCACGATTTCCAGAGCGTCGTCGGCCGGTAGCCCGAGTCGGTTTCGAACACGGTCGCCGGTGGTGCGCAGATCGAGCGTGCGTTCGATTTTGTCGAGATCACCCAGCAGATCGCATCCTGCCTCAGCGAGCATTTCGGCTGAACTGCAGCGGATCTCTTCCCAAACGGGCTGCAACGTGTCGTAGGTCTCTCGCCCCTTGGGAGTCAGGGACAACAGGATCCGTCGGTCGTCGTCGGGATCGCGGCGCCGCTCGACCAGAGCGAACCGCTGCATGGAGGTGATGATCTGATTCACGGCGGGGTGGGTCAGACCCAGAATCTGAGCGGTTTCGGTGACGCCGAGGGCCGGCCGTCGGCCCAATACCTGGAAGACCGGAAACCATCGTGGCTTGAAATCCACGTCGAGATGATCATAGATGGGAGCGATGTCCCGCATCAGCCTGTCGCTGAGCCTTCGCAGGCGGCTGGCGAGAGCGAGTTCCCCGAGTTCGTCGAACAGATCCACTCTCGCCTCCTGGTCGGCTGAGGGCTTCAATCCACAACAATGAAATACTCGACGACGGGACCGACATCCTAACATGAAGCGCCACAAACAGGTACTGTTTGTGGCGCTTGTTCCGGCTAGACAATAACCGAGGCTCAGCTCTTCTCGGAAGCCTTCTTGGCCTCGACGACCTTCTGCTCATAGGCTGCCTTCAGGCCCTCGGCATCCTTGCCGCAGCAACCCTTGCCCGCTTCGAGTGCCGCAGCGCAGCATTCGTGCATCTCGCCCTTGACGGCGATTGCTGCATGCGCGTCGCAGACCTTCTGATTGTAGGCTGCCTTCAGGCCCTCGGCATCCTTGCCGCAGCAGCCCTTGCCCGCCTCGAGAGCGGCAGCACAGCACTCGTGCATGTCTGCTTTGGCGGCGGCGACGGCCATGTGGCTGGTGTAGGCGGCTTTGGTGACTTCTGCAGTGTTGCCACAGCAGCCCTTGCCCTCTTGAGCCGCGGCGACACAACACTTGTGCATGTCTGCACCAGCGGTGGCATGAGCGGCCTCGGCGTGGGTCCCGCAGCCCTTCTTGCCACAGTCGGCCTGAGCGCTCACGGCGACGGCGGCAGAGAGCGCCAGGACCAACAGCAGGATTCCGGTCGACTTCTTCATGATCAAGTTCCCTTCGGAGTGACATCAAATTCGGAGCTCAGCGGCGTGCTGTGTAACCAACACGCCAATATAAGAGCATTAAGTACCCCATTAATTACATAGGATATGTGACGGAGGCAAGGGGCTGACGGGATTTAGACCCGCAAGGGGAGCTCGATACGAGAAGAAGCAGGCTGGAGATCCCTGATCCGACGTGCCAAGTGCTCTAATGAAACCGATTCATCGGCGAGTTCCTCCTCGACGATGGACCTCGGCATACCGTACACAACACAGCTTTCCTCGCTCTGAGCAAGGCAGATGGAGCCGGTGCGGCGCAGTTCCCGGCAACCATCGGTGCCGTCGGAGCCCATACCGGTCATCACGACTGCCAAGACTCCCCGAGGGTCTGGAATCGCCGAGAGGGAACGGAACAGCATATCGGCCGACGGCTTGATGCCGACATCGGACCCGGCCTCGACGAGACGGATGATCGACGAACCACCCTCCCGTCTAACGATTGTATGACAGCCCCCTGGTGCGATGTAGACAAACCCCGCCTGCAGCACGTCGCCCTCGGCGGCTTCGACGACTTCGAGGGCGGAGCGGGCATTCAAACTCGCGGCAATGACGCCGTAAACCCCGCAGGCATGTGTTGAATGATGATCACAGGGTTCGGCAGGTGACCCGGCAGCAGGGGAATCACCCGGGACAGGGCTTCGGGCCCGCCCGTGGATACGGCGATGGCGGTGATCCACGTTGCCCGATACGAGCGTTTCTGGATCAGAGCAGGACGCGGCTCGAGTGGTTTCCGCTCCGGAACAGGGGCTGGCAATGGAGCGATGCGTGTTTGACGCCTGCTCGACAAGGCCTCGACAACGCGGTGCAGTTCTCCCCGCAAAGTGCCGACGGGATCCATGCTCTGCCCCGGCTGGGGCTTGCAGACGACTTCGAACGCGCCTGCCTGGAGCGCCCGGATTGCGAGATTCGAGCCCGCCCCTACTGCCGCACTCACCACGACGACAGGAGGCGGCGAGGGATGCATTCTCAGACGTCGCAGGACATCCAGACCCCCCATGTCGGGCAGCACCATGTCCAAGAACAGTACGTCGAAGCGCCCGGTCGAGAGCTGGACGAGTCCGTCCTTGCCAGTGGGTGCACAGGTTACCGAATCGATCCCGGGCGTCTGGCTCAGGATATCACCGATGACACGCTGAAATACCTCGCTGTCCTCGATCATCAGGGCGCGAAATCCCAAAGCAGATCCTCCGCGTAGAACCGGGGCGACAGAGGTCCGAGGAAAGTCGGACCGTAAGCTCGAGGTACGTCATCGGCGGATCTGGGAGAACCTTGAATCTCAACCACGCGGTCAATCGAATTCGAGGGTCACGGGACAATGGTCAGAACCGATGATTCCGGAGAGGATGCCCGCCCCCGTGATGCGTCGTTTCAGAGAGGCGGAAGCGAGGAAATAGTCCAGACGCCAACCTATGTTCCTGGCCCTGGCGTCGACCCGCCAGCTCCACCAGGTGTAGTGACCGGGACCGTCTTCGAACAGCCGGAACGTGTCGAGGAAGCCGACGTCCAGAAACGCCTGAAATCCCGCTCTTTCCTCGGGCGTGTAACCGGCGTTCTTCTCGTTGCTCTTGGGATTGGCCAGATCGATGGGCTTATGGGAGACGTTCAGGTCGCCGCAGACCACCACCGGTTTAATCTGCTCGAGCCGCCGGAGATAGTCCAGAAACTCACGGTCCCAGCGCTGGCGATGAGGCAGGCGTGCGAGTTCGCGTTGAGAGTTGGGCGTGTAGACTGTGATGAGATGATGATCGTCGAACTCGAGGGTCAGCACACGGCCCTCCCCCTCCAGGTCGGGTACGCCCATGCCTACGGTCTGATCGAGAGGCTCATGCCGCGTGAAGATCGCTACTCCCGAATAGCCCTTCTTGTCGGCCGGATGCCAGAACTGATGATAACCCGGCAGCTCGATTTCTACCTGCTCCGGCAGCGCCCGCACTTCCTGGAGACAGATGGCATCGGGAGCAACGGCCAGCATGGATTCTTCGAACCCCTTGGACAGACAGGAGCGGATGCCGTTCACGTTCCACGAGAGATAGAGCACGTCGAAATTCCTTCGATGGGTGTCAGCGGTCGGCGTGAGTCAGGATCTCGAACTGATACGGTAAGTCCCGATCGCCCCGGTCGCGACCGTGGAGATCGACGGCCCCGATCGATCGCAGAGGTGACGACGTCAGAAGATCCCGCCACTGCTTGGCTGTATAGGTGCGCAGATCGTAGCTGGAAGACAGAAATTCCTCCTGGGCGCCCCGCCGCACGACTGTTTGGACGTGGGCCCGCTCAACTCGGTGATCCGCCGGCTCCCAGTTGACGACCTGCAGCACGCGGCAACGACCGCGGGTCGCTGTCCAGACGTCCTCCTCCGGGGGGTCGCCTTCCGGCGCGGTCAAGCTCAAGCCCACTGCATAGACGCCACCGGGGGCCAGGGCTACCGCAGTCGCCTCCAAATGACTCAACACCGCTGCATCGTCCCTGAGATGGCGAATGGAGTTCCATGGGTTGAAAGCGAAACCTGTTTGCTGACGGACTGAGGGGGGCGAAGCCATGTCGCCCACCTGAACAGTCACACGATTCTGCAGCCCGCGACGACTGATGGCGGCCTCAGCGTAGGCGACCATGTCCCGGTCGAGATCGTAGCCGACGGCCTTCAAACCGCGAGCCGCGAGTCGCCTGAGCAGGCGACCGGATCCGCAGGCCGGCTCGAGCCATGGCAACGCCGACACGGATCCGGTGACAAATCGCCTCTGCAGGCGGCCCAGGACATCGGCTTCGCGGGCCGTTCCAGGCGTCATCAGGATGTCGTAGATCGATGGTGAAACGTAAGCGGAGGCATTCAAGACGCGGCCCCATCGACAGCGGGCCTGTGATCCCGTACCTTGTATGCACTCTTTGAATGTTCCGGCCTCACGCCCCTACAGTGAGACGGGTCGCCCGATTCGTGCTCTTCCGGGTATGGCTCTATGAGATGCCTCATCGTGATCGCGGTCCTTTCGTTGACTTGCGCCGCGGCCGTTACGGCCCGTGACAAAGCCATCATAGGCGGCATACGTCCTCACCGCGACTCCCGAACAATCGCCGACCATCCTGCCGACATCATGCACGAAGACTTCGAGGGAGACTGGCCGCCAGCCGGTTGGGCCGTGCTCCATCTCGGCGACAGTCACTCCTGGGAACCGACCCACGCCTTAGCCCACAGCGGCGACACCGCGGCCTGGCTGCAATACGGCCCCGCAGGCACCTCCCAGCACGAGTGGCTGGTCAGCGGACCGCTCGACCTCTCGGGGATGGGTCAGGCCGCCATGGAATTCTACGAAGACGGAGCTTACTGGGACGCCTGGGGCGACCACCACTATATCATGGTGAGCGCCACGAGCCAGACCGACGTGAACTCGTTCACGGCCGTCCTCGACATGAGGCCGGACGTACACGATCTGGGACATTTCGACGGTCTTCCCATCCGTGCCGACCTCTCGTCGTTCGCGGGAGAGCCGGAAGTCTACGTCGCCTTCCGCTACGTCGGTAACAACTCCGATCACTGGTTCGTTGACGACTGCCGCGTGTTCGAACCTTTCCTCCACGATTTGGCCATCGAGGATGTGTCGCCGAACGACCAGAACTTCACACCCGGTTCCCTGGTGAATCCTGTCGTCCAACTGGGAAATCGTGGTCTCAGCTTCGAGAACCGCGGCGCCATGCGCCTCGAGATCAGGGAGTCGGGTACCGTCGTCAGGGTCGACACGATATCGTCCCTCACCCTCGCACCCAATCAAACTCTGAGCCGCAGCTTTCCGGCTTACCAGGTTGCTGACGGTCATTGGTATGAGCTGGAAGCTTCCGTCATCCTGGCTGTGGACGGGAACCCAACCAACAACACCGACCAAGCCGTCGTCGACACCTACACACGCCCCCGTACGCCCCTCGGCATGTTTCTGACCAACAACCACAACCCTGACTGCACATTGACCGAACTGGCCCTAGACTCCTACATCCTCACCCAGAACGACGACGCGGCCCTGATCCGCATTCACGTAGGGTCGCCGATTCCGGACGCCGTTTATAGCGCCGCTCCGGCGGCGAACATGTACCTGATGAATGTCTTGGGCGCCGGCGCGGCCCCCCATCTGTGGCTCGACGGTACGACGAACGCCGGATCGGTCGGCTCACAGTACCCCCTCTTATACGAGCAGAGAAAAACGGCGGGCAGCCCCATGGACATGACCATGGCCTGGAATCCCATCCTCGAACAGGCTCTCGTGTCTGTTGACATCGTCGAACTTCTATCTCCAGGAACCGTGCTCAGTCTGCGCGTGGCCGTCACCGAAGATGCCGTAGACGAACTGGGAGCCAACGGCCTGCGCTATCACGACCAATCCTTGCGGGCCATCTACCCCGACACCTCCGGCGCAGTACTCAGCCCAGCGACCGGACGGCACCCTTTCACCATCGCCTGCCCCGTTGATCCCGATTGGGACCTGAGCCGGCTGCGCTGTACCGCTTGGGTCCGCAACGAGACCACGGGGCGCATTCAACAGACCGTCACCGACATGATCACGGACATGAGCACGGTCGTCGGCGTCGACCAGCCCCTCCCGCGAACCGCACCGACCATCGAGACCGTGTCGCCCAATCCCTTCAACCCCGCCACCAGCATCGCTTTCAGTTCGGGACGGGCCGGAACCGTCCGCCTCGAGATCTTCGACCTCGGCGGTCGGCTTGTCCGCACACTCCTCGACGACGTCCTGCCGGCGGGACGCCACAGCGTCGAATGGGACGGTCGCGACGATCAACGCCGCGACGTCGGATCCGGATCCTATTGCTGCCGGGTCTCTTCGATCGACGGCAAGGCGACCCGCAGGCTGACCCTCATCCGCTGATTCCTCCGGTCCGACCTATCCAAGACGAAACTGCATTTTTCCCTTAACTCCTGACTCTGCGCGCCGATGTTCCCCGTGGATCAAGACACCGGAACATGGAGTTGTGAGATGGACTCGTACTCTCAGAAAAGCCAAGACAGCATGGCCCTAGCACCCAGCGACCTGCTCTGCGTGTTGCTCGTCGAGGAAACCGTCGACGACGCCAAGCGCATCGAGAACATCCTGTCGCAATGCGAAAATATCGACTTCACGGTCGACTTGGTCATGACCGTTGATGAAGCCCACCAGGCTTTGAGCGACGAGATGTACGACGTGGTGCTGCTCGCGGACCAGATCGAGGGTTGGACCGGAGTCGAGTTGGTCCTGACCCTTGACCAGGACGACCCCTTCATGCCTCCGATCATCATGCTGGCCCGCGAAGAGAACCGCGACGCCGATCTAGCGGCCCAGCAAGCCGGCCTGGCCGATTATCTGGTCAAGGGTCAGCTCACATCGCCCCTGCTCGAACGTTCCATTCGCTACGCCATCGAGCGGAAGCAAACCGAGCAGCGCCTGCTGCGTTTGGCCTACTACGACGCCCTGACCAATCTGCCGAACCGCGCCTCGTTCAAGGCCGATCTCATCAATCGGATCTCGGACATTTCGTTCGTGAACGGATCGTTTGCACTGTTGCTGCTCGACCTCGACCACTTCAAGGACGTGAACGACACCCTCGGCCATCCAGTCGGCGACCTTTTGCTTCAGGCCGTGTCCCAGCGCGTGAAAAGCTGTATCGACGATGACGATTTCGTGGCCCGTCTCGGCGGCGACGAATTCGTGGTCTGCACCCACGCCCGTCGCGATCGGCGAGAAATCGAATTACTGGCCCGGAACATCGTCAAAACCCTGGGCGATCCCTACAACCTCGACGATCACGAAATCAATACGGCGACCAGTATCGGTGTCGCGGTCTTTCCTCAGGACGGGAGATCCTACCCGGAACTGTTGAAACACGCGGATCGCGCGCTGTACCGCGCCAAGGATGCGGGTCGCAGCACTTTCGTGTTCTTCGACGAGCAGGCCGTCCCCGCCTGACCCCAACCCCCGGTGATCAATTCCTCGTCAGTCTGGCGTTTCCTCGACCACGACGATCGCCCGTCCCGGAAGCTCCCTTTTCACTGTCTGGACGAGACCCCCTTCAAAACAACGAGATACCTAATCGGCGTGCTTCACAGCACGGGCACGTCACTTGCCTTTGAGTTCGAGACTGAAGCCCGAAGACATGGGTCCGGTAATCGTTCAACTCGGTCGAATTCCGGCCGATGTAGACCCTGACGCATTGTCCCACCGGGACGCAGGAATGAAGAGCAACCTGAAAGGTTCATCGATGGCCAAGCAGACGATGGGATTGGGCGATCTCCTCATCGAACAGGGTCTTCTGACCCTCGATCAGTTGAAGGAGGCGCTCAAAGAACAAAAGGAAACCCGGGCACGCCTGGGCGAGATTTTTGTGAGCAAGGGCTGGGTCAGCGACGAGGACGTCACGCGCGCGCTCGGCGACCAGCTCGGCTTTCCCATTTTCGATCCCACCAAGAACGCCGTCGAAGCCGAAGCCCTCGAATACATTCCCCTGGAAGTCGCGCGTCGCTTCAATGTGCTGCCTGTCTCGGTGAACGAAACAACCCTGACAGTGGCAATGGCCGACCCCACGGACGTTGAGGCCCAGGACCAGCTCCGCACCCTCGCCCTGCGCTCCGCCCACGATCTCGAAATCATGATGGGCGACCACGAAGAAATCGCACGCGCACGCGACACCAACTACGGCTGGATCGAAGGCGATCGAAACGTCTCCCAGCTCATCGAGCAGGTCATCGACGAAGTGGGCGAGCTGCCCGAGTTCGATGAAAACGCCGGGGAAATGGGCGCCGAGGATGCGGGCATCGTCAGCCTCGTCGACCAGATCGTCAGCCAGGCCCTCCAGGAGCGGGCCACCGACATCCACATCGAGGCCCACGCCAAGGGGCTGGTTATCCGCTACCGTGTCGACGGCATTCTCTACGACGCCCTGACGCCGCCGCGGGCCGTGTATACGGGTACCATCAGCCGTTTGAAGATCATGTCCGGCATGGACATCGCCGAGCGCCGAGCCTGTCAGGACGGCCGCTTCACCCATACGAAAAACAGTCGTGACGTAGACGTCCGCGTCTCGTCGGTACCGACGGTCCACGGCGAGAAGATGGTGCTCCGTCTGCTCGAAAAGGACCGCTTCGACTTCTCGATCGCGAACCTCGACCTGTCCAAGAAGGACGTCGAAACCTTCGAGCGCGCCATCAACCAGCCCTACGGCATGATCCTGCTCTCCGGCCCCACCGGCAGCGGCAAGACGACCACGCTCTACGCCGGCCTGTCCGAGCTGAACGACGACACGCGCAACATCATCACCATCGAGGATCCGGTCGAATACCAGATCCCCCGCATCAACCAGGTGCAGGTGAACGTGCGCAAGAACGTGACGTTCGCCAACGCCCTGCGCGCCTATCTGCGGCAGGACCCCGACGTGATCATGGTCGGCGAGATCCGCGACCAGGAGACGGCCGAGATCGCCGTCCGCGCCGCGCTCACGGGCCACATGGTATTCAGCACGATCCACGCGAACGACGCACCCACCACCGCCACGCGGCTGGTGTCGATGGGCACCGAACCCTTCATGGCGGCCAGCGCCCTGACCCTCGTGGTCGCCCAGCGGCTCGTGCGCAAGAGCTGCCCCCACTGCCTGGTGTCCTATCAGCCCAACGAACTGACCATGCATACGCTGCAGGCGGCCGGGTTGGGCGAGAACAAGGTCCAAGTCGACGAATACCGCAAGGGCGAGGGATGCGTGGCCTGCAAAGGCCGCGGCTACCAGGGCCGCCTCGCCGTGCTCGAGCTCATGTCCCTGACGCCCGAGCTGCGTACCCTGATCGCCGCCGGCCGGCCCTCCATGGAGATCCGTAAGCAGGCGCTGACCCAGGGACTGACCACGCTTTGGGCCAACGGCATGAACAAGGTCGCCCAAGGCAAAACTACCGTGGAAGAAGTCCTGCGCGTGTGCGTGGGCGAAGACTGACCGTCGGCGACGACGGACGGAGGAAACAATGGCTACGTTCGGATACATCGCGAAGACAAGAACAGGCGAGGAAGTCACCGGCCAGGTGATCGGCGCGACACTCGACGAAGTCGTCGCCCAGCTTCACGGCAAGGGCCTCGCCGTGCTGCACGTCGCTGCCAAGACCAAGCAGAAGGACTTCAAGCAGCGCCTGAAGGATTTCTCGAACATGACCTTCGGCACCGCCTCCACGGCCGAGGTGGCCATGTTCAGCCGTCAGCTCGCGACAGTGCTGGATTCAGGCATTCCCCTGGTCAAGGGACTGCGCGGTTTGGCCGCCGACGGCGCCAAGAGCATCATCGCCAAGAGCGTTCCCGACCTGGCTCAGCGCCTGGAGCGCGGCGAAAGTCTGTCGGAAGCCATGGCCGCCCACCCTCAGGCCTACGACACCATGTATCTGAGTATGATCAAGGCGGGCGAACGCGCCGGCGCCCTCGACCGCATCGTTGAAGAACTGGCCACCTATCTGGAGAAGGTCGACGAGATCAAGCAGAAGGTGAAGTCCGCGATGTCGTATCCGGTGTTCATCCTCTCGTTCACGATCATCGCCACGTTGTTCCTCGTCGTGAAGATCGTGCCCACATTCTCGACGGTCTACGAGGAGCTTGGGCAGAATCTGCCGCCCCTGACCGCCGCCATTCTCGGCATCTCCAACGCCATTCGCGGCAACGCGTTCGTCACGATTCTCATCGCCTCGAGCATCGGCCTCGGGTTCTGGCTGGGGCTACGCACACCCAAGGGCCGCCTGCTCTGGGACACATTCCTGCTCAAGATGCCCATTTTCGGGCCGATTCTCATGAAGTCGGCGATGAGTCGCTTCTCCAGGACCTTCGGGATCCTGATCGGCAGCGGCCTCCCGGTTCTCGAGAGCCTGGAGCTCTGCGAGGGCGCGGTGGGCAACTCCTACGCCGCCCAAGCTATCGCCGCGGCCCGCGCCAACATTTCGATGGGCCACGGTGTGACCGAATCGTTCCGGGCGACGAAGGTCTTCCCGGAAATGGTGCTCCAGCTCATGTCGACCGGCGAAGAAGCCGGCGAGCTGGACACGATGATGATCCGAGCGGCGGACTTCTATGACCGCCAGGTTTCGACGACGGTGGACGGCATTTCGGCTCTCATCGAGCCCGTGCTGATCGTCGTTGTCGGTTCCGTGATCGGAGTGATCGTCGTTGCGATGTTCCTGCCCATCTTCCAGATGGGCGACGCGATGTTGCAGGGCGGATCGGGAATGTAATTCGTACTGGAGCCGCCGTACCCGGGGGCGGTTTCCGGGGATAAAACCACCGGGATCGAAACTGCATCACGCAGAAGGAGGAAAGAGATGAATCGCTTCCGTAGGACGAATCAAAAGGGCTTCACGATGGTCGAGCTGATGGTCGTCGTGGTCATCGTCGGCGTTCTCGCCGCTGTGGCCGTGCCGCTGTACGGCAAGTACGTCAAGAACGCCCGCGTGACCGAGGCCACCGCCAAAATCGGCGAGGTCGTGACCGCGTCGAAGGCATGGGCCGTCGAGAACTCCGACAACCAGGGCCGTCCCCGGTGGCCGAGCGGAGCCGGTGGGCTGGTCGACCTGACCCAGACTTCGATGTTCACCTACGCCATCACCGCTGGTGGCGGAGCGAACGCGAACAACGCTGCCTTGACGCTTACCGCGACCGGACGCGGCGGTACCAAGATGGCCGGGGTCAGCGTCGTGGTGACCGTGCCCAACATCAATGTGAACGGCAACCCGCCTGTGGTGACCGGTCTCTAGGTGATGCAGGAGACGATCTCGGGGGGTCGGGGTCTTCATGGCCCCGCCCCCGGTCTCCCGGCATCGACGGAAAGGGACAAAGGTATGACGAACAAAGCAACCGGATCCCGACGCGGAGAACGGGGCTTCACTCTCATCGAGGTGATGGTCGCCGCGATGACATTGTTGCTCCTGTTCTTCGGCATGGCGCAGATCTTCTCAAAGAGTCGAGGCCAACTCGTACTCGATGAAGACAAGCGCAATGCCATAGCGGTAGCCCAGGCCCGACTCGAAAGCCTGCGCGAAGACTACAGCCATCAGGATCTGGTGAACATCGCCGCCAGCGACACGGTCTACAACGTCGGCGGTCGTCTCTATACCGTGGCTCACGAGGTCGCCGCCGATTCACCGGAGGCCCGTGCCACCACGGTGACCGTGACGGTGAACTGGACGGCGAGTTTGACCGGCGGGGACATCACCCGCAGCCTGGAATGCACAACCATCCTCGGCAGGAGCAGGGACTGATGAAACGAAGGAATCCCCTCGATCAACGAGGACTGACGCTGTTGGAGATGATGGTGTCCATCTTCGCTTCGCTGATCGTCGTGCTTTCTCTAGGCCGCGTCATGACCATGAATCAGAGTGCCTGGAATTCCCACCAAGACAAATCTGATGTCCAGAGCAACGCCGCCTCGATCCTCGACCGCATGGTGCGTTCCGTCAGGGAGGCGGCTGCCATCGAAGTGTCAGGCGGAACAGCCTTCACTGTTCGCGACGAGAACGGAACCATCATCCATACCTTCAGCTATGCCAACTCACGGGTCCAGCAGGACGGCGTGGACATGACTGCGAACAACTGCACCGCCTTCTCGGTGACGGCGGATTCGGACACCACGAGCATCCTGATCCGACTGGCCATGACGGCCGAAGATGGATCCGGGGTCGACACGACCACCCGCGTCTCAAAACGGCTGATCGACGCCTCTGAACTGATGACCGCTTCAAGCGGCGGCAATGGGAACGGAAACGGCGGCGGTGGCGGCGGTGGCGGCGGAGGCGGCGATGATGACGACGATGACGATGATGACGATGATGATGACGATGACGATGATGACGACGGCAACGGAAACGGCAATGGGAACGGCCACCGCGGCGGCGGCCACAGATAGCCACGTCGCCAGCAGACGCTCGCAGAGGCTTTCGGGATGATCGAAGGAGAACCAAGATGTTGACGAGTAAACCGAAACTCGGACACACACGTCGTGACGAGGGAGGGTATGCCCTTTTCGCCGTAACCATGTTCGTGTTCGTGGTCATTATCGGTTCCGTAGCGATCTTCTCGACTACATCGTCAGAGACCATGCTGACCCACCACGACCTCGAAAAGTCCCAGGCGTTCTACCTGGCCGACGCCGCCATCGAACGTGCGCGCGCCCGGCTGTCCCACGATGCGGACTGGCGTGACGGATGGAACAACATAACGCTCGGCGACGGCACCTACTCACTGACGATCAGCGACACAACGGTCATGTCCTACCAGGGCGTGAAGATCGTCGCGACAGGCACCGTCAATGCGGTGACGCGTCGACTCGAGGTCATCGGCCAGATTCCCTCGACGGTCCAGGAATTCGTGGCCTATTCAGGTGAAAACCTCGAAGCCAACGGCAACATCCACGCCGACCCAGGCATCCATGTCGTGGGCTCCGCGTGGTTCGCGGGCGGCGGCGGCCTGGCCGGCGGCGAATTGACAACCGGCCCCTATCCTCTCGCTCCGGTCATGCACACCGAACCGGGCGATTGGCCCGGTGCAACCCATTACCGGGTCGTTCCCTCGTTGAGCGGTTCGACACCCACGGCCACGGTCCTTGACCGTAACGGCAACGACATCACTTCGTCGCTGACCATGAATCCCGCCGATGTCATGAGCTACGACTCCGGCACCCAGACCTTCTCCTACGACTTCACCGGCAACGGTGACCTCGACGACTGGTTCGACTACAGCAGCGGCGTGTTCGCCCGGCAGAACGGCGACGCCAGCGTGGTGGTCGACTTCGGCCTCCCTTCACCCTCACCGCCGGGCTACCAGGCCCGCTCGGACGTGCATATCGCAGGCTCCGGGGGAAATGGGCGAATGAGGACCACCGTGGTCAACACGAGGTTCATCGGCAGCGGCGACGCACAGCGCCGCGACACCCAGTACTGGATGGGCGGCGAGATCACCTACTCGCACATCAAGCTGATTCCGGACAACGGCGTGGCCACCGTGAGCCACAACATCACGGTGGCCGATGAGAGCGTGTTTCTCGGTACGTCACAAACCTCCGCCCTGGTCTTCGCGACCGGCGATTTCGAAGCCATGCAGAATACTTCGCACATGTACGGAGCCCTGGTGGCCCTCGGTGACATCCATCTGGCCGGATCGCACCACTTCCGTTTCGATTCGGAGTTCCTTGCCAACATCCCGAATTTCTTGATCGAGACCTGGCCGGGTTTCGGCGGCGTCATGTTGAACATCGTCAGTTGGCGGGACATTTCCTCGCCCGGCGCCTGAGTCGAGGAGGAGTAAGTTGAATAAGAAGCAGACAATTCGCACGGGCATCGATCTCGGCACGTCCAGCGTCAAGCTTGTGCGCGGAGTCGGCAAGGACAAGCTGGACCGCGTGACCCACGTGGGCAGCCGTGACTGGCACAGCGTCAGTCCCGAGCTCGCGTCCGAGAAGGCAGCTGCAGCGCTCCTCGAGCTCCTGTCCGAGCTCGGCCTGAAGACGGGCGATCTGGGTCGCGTCATCACGAGCGTCGGCGGCGCCGACACGTCGGTCCGCGAAGCCACGCTGCCGCTGATGTCGCCCGAAGAATTCCGTCAGGCCCTCCCCTTTGAGGGTCGCAAGTATCTGAGCCTGGACAACCTGGACGAGCCCA
The DNA here is from genome assembly GCA_937910695.1 of uncultured bacterium. Classification (GTDB taxonomy): domain Bacteria; phylum Krumholzibacteriota; class Krumholzibacteriia; order LZORAL124-64-63; family LZORAL124-64-63; genus CALEMW01. The sequence goes on along the minus strand of CALEMW010000145.1, from coordinate 16,279 downwards.
CGATCGACGGACAGATCATCGAGACCGTCATCGGCGACGGAGAGACCCAGGGCTCCATTCTTGCCCTGCTCGCTGCGACCTCTCGTACCAAGCGAAACTTCGTCCTGGAATCCATGCACAAGGCCGGGATTCAGCCCGAAGTCGTCAACGTCGAACCAATCGCGCACCTGAACTCGATGCTCCACTTCGAGGCTCCCGAATCCCATAACGACGATCACGCCATGGCGCTGCTCGACCTCGGTGCGAAACGTGCCAACCTCATGGTCTCGTACCGTGGGTCGGGCCTGCTGAGCCGAGAGATCTGGCATGGCGATCAGCCCGACGGCACCGCCGACGGCGAGGCTTCCTACCTGAGGGACATCGCAACACGAACCCTCGAGACCCTGACCTTCTACCGCGGCCGTTACCGCCGCGAAGTAGACACCATTTACCTGACCGGCGGCAGTGCCCTGAAGAAGGGGCGCGCCGATGAGTTGGGACGCATCATGAATCGGGAAGTCGTGACAGCACGGCCGCTGTCCGACGTCGCCGGAGACGCCAAGGGGTTCGACGATCTGAGCGACACAGAGTCCCTTTTCGTAACCGCCTGCGGCCTCGCCCGAGCTGAAGACGAAGGTTATCGCATCAACCTGTACCCGGAGTTCAATGCGAAGCGGAACGCCGACCGCAGGCGCACCCGCTTGACTGCGGCCATCGCCGCCGTGGCCGGCCTGCAGATCTTCGTGATCTGCAGTCTGTTGCTCAACTCCCAGTTCCTGGGTACGAAGATCGACTCCGTTTCCGAAGAGCTGCCCAGGCTGGAACAGTACATCCAGCAGGAATCCGCCCCGAGGATAGACCTGATGGCCGCCCAGGAGCTGCTCGAAATACGCAGGGAACGGATCGACTGGACTCCCAAGCTGGCCGCACTGCCTCAGGCCATGGTCCAAGACATCTCACTGGTGAAGCTCGAAGGTCATCACGAAAACGTCGGCGCGCCGCCCTCGATGTTCATCGTCGGCGAGTCCAAGGTAGACAACCATCAACTCGATCGGGTCGGGACTTTCCTGGCGACCCTGCGCAACAACGATGACTTCGGTAGATCATTCACTACGATCACCTTGGGCAACGTCAAGGCCGACGCAACGGGCGGCTTCGAAGTCAGCTGCCGTACCGTGGAGGACGACCAATGAGCATGATCAAGCAGATCCCCAAACATTTCCTGGCCGCAGGTGGGCTTGTTCTTCTGGTCTTGGCGGGGTTCATCCTGGATATGGGCGTCGTCACACCATAGCTGCACCAGCTGACAGCGATCGCCTATGAACGCTCTCTCCTTGAAACGAGGCTCGGCGAGGTCATCAACGGCCGCTTCCGCGAGACGGACGCCCAGCGGGCGCTCCGGGTCGAGAACCTGGAATCGTATCTGCAGGGCACCGGCGAGGATCCGGTGGCTTACATCGGCCGTCATCTCGACGAGGCTGGACTGACGCGTCTGGATCTCGCGACCGTCGGCAATAAGGACAGCAATCACATCTCGGCCACCGAGTTCGACGTGCGGGCGACCGGCGACTTCAACGAACTCGTCACCTTCGTCAAGGCCCTGGAGTCGGATTCCCGTCTGGCCGAATTCCATAACTTCGTGATCAAGGCCCCACAGATCGGCAACGAACTCGAGGGCCGCTTCAACCTGACGATCTACGACCCGAAGACGAGGCAGTAACCCATGAAGCAGAAACTGAACGATCAACAGGCCTGGATCGGATTTGCGGTGCTCCTCGTGCTCGTCGCCGGGCTCGGAGTCAAGAGCCGTCAGACCGCAAGGACCGTGCTCCAGGCAGCGTCGAATCAGGGCGGTTCGGCCGTTCATTCGAGCGATGACCCCCACGGCATCATCTCGATCACCTATCGGGACAGTCTCATTGCTGAGGCCGAGACCAATCTCAGCAACCCCTTCAGGCACAGCACCGTCGCTGTGCCGACCACAGTGTCACGACAACCTGCAGCCACACCAACGGTAAGGAAGCCGACGGAGCCCAAGCTCCTGACGCTTCTCTATGACGAAGTAGGCCCTTGCGTCCAAATCAATGTCGGGAACGATCGTTCCGGCTGGCTGCACGTCGGGGAAGAATTTCAGGGATGGAACGTGGACGAGATCGCCAACTCCGCCGTGACGGTCAGTCGCGCCGGCCACCGCGTCGTCCTGAAGTAATCGGAGGAGGATTCCTGACATGAAGAATCGAGCACGCATGATTCGCCGCTGTACCGCGGCCCTGACGGTCCTGATCATCGCGATCGCCGTGGCCGCACCGGCCATGGCCGAACAGGATCGCGGCCTCGTGACCCTACGCGCCGAAGGCACGCCGGTCGCCGAGATCCTGCAGATCCTAGCTGATCGTAGCGGTCTGAATATCGTGACCAGCCCAGAAGTGCAGTCCAAGTCCATCTCGATCCGCATGGAGAACACGCCCTTCGAGGAAGCCCTGCACCTCGTCGTGCGCGCGGCGGGCCTCGGCTACGAGCGTGTCGGCAGCACGATCCTGGTCGCCGACGCGGACAAGCTGGATCTTCAGACAGGCCTGACGATGCACGTCTTCGATCTGCAGTACGCCGACCCGACGGACGTGGGCAAGGCCCTGGGCGTGATCACAGAGGACATCTCCATCGACGAGCGCACCAACCGCGTGATCATCCGCACCACGCCCTCGGGTGTGGAGCAGGCCGCCTCGGTGGTGGCCGGCATGGACCGCAAGCCTTTGCAGGTGCTCATCGAATCACGGCTGATCGAAGTGAACATCTCGGAAGTGTCGGAGATCGGCATCGACTGGGAAAAGATCACCAAGTACACGACCAACGTCACCGAAGGCTACCACGGAGTCGGCCCCGCCGGGCAGGTGCCCGTAGACATCGACTACACGGCCTTCGACAACGTTTCCGGTCTCTACCGCCAGGCCGGCATGCTCGAGCTGACCCTCGACGCCCTGATCAAGGGCGGGCAGGCCAAGCTGCTGTCCAATGCCAAGGTCGTCACCACGGACAACATGCCGGCGGAGATCTTCGCCGGCGAAACCGTTCCCGTTGTGATCACTTCACTGTCGTCGTCCGGCGGCGCCGGCGGCGTGATGCAGTCGGTGCAGCTGGAGAAGATCGACGTGGGTGTGCGCCTGAACATCACGCCTCGCGTGAGCGACGACGGCATGATTACCGCCTCGGTCGAGCCGGAGGTTTCGCGGATCCTGCGCTTCGTCGGCCCGGACGAGGATCTGCCCCAGACCTCCATGCGCCGCGCCACGACCAACGTGCGGGTGCGCGACGGCCAGACCATCTACATCGGCGGCCTGATCTCCGAGGAGAACCGCAAGAATGTCAGCAAGATCCCGTTGCTCGGCGACATTCCGATCCTCGGCAGGCTGTTCCGCTACGAGAAGAACGAGACGAACCGGCTGGATCTCGTGGTCGAACTCACGTGCCGTCTCGTCGGCGACGACATAGGCACGCTTCCTTCGGCCGAAGAGGAAAGCCCCGGCCTGCTCTCGACATTCCCTGAGGAGACCGGCGTGCTGCCGGTAGAGAAGTAGGACACTCTGTCGGCTACGGCCAGCAAAGCCGGAGCCGACTCGACGATACGGAGACGACTGTGACCATCACTGAGCTCGCCAACATCGACGATGCGATGGACATCGACCGCCAGGGAACCCTGAGCATCGAGGACATCCTGCCCGAGGCCATCGCCCGCAGCGCGTCGGATATCCTGATCTCCGCGGGCTCCCCGGTCATGCTCAACATCAACGGCGCCCTCGAGGAATACTCCAATCCCGCCGTGTTGACGCCCAACGAGAGCCGCACGCTGGCCTACCAGCTCGTGGACGAGGACCAGCAGAAGCGCTTCGAGCTGGAGCTCGACGGCGACATGTCCTTCGAGCTCTTCGACGAGTGCCGATTCCGCGTGAACGTGTTCCAGCAGCGGGGATCGGTGGCCTGCGTGCTGCGCCTGATTCCGCTGACGGTGCCCTCGGCCAAGGACATCGGCATGTCGGACCTGCTGATCGGCAAGCTCACGAACATCACCAGCGGACTGCTGCTGGTGACCGGCCCCACAGGGTCGGGCAAGTCCACGACGGTGGCGAGCTATCTCGACTACCTCAACACGAAGCACGACCGTCCCCAGCACATCGTGACCATCGAGGACCCCATAGAATTCCGCATGAGGTCCAAGCGCTGCATGATCAACCAGCGCGAGGTGGGCATAGACACCAAGACCTTCGCGTCGGGCCTGCGCGCCGCCTTGCGGCAGATGGCCAACATCATCTTCGTGGGCGAAATGCGTGATCGTGAGACCATCGAGATCGCGTTGACCGCCGCGGAGACCGGCAATCTGGTGATCAGCACCCTCCATACCCAGTCGGCTGCCAAGACCATCAACCGGATCATCGACGTGTTTCCCGTGCAGGATCAGGAAGACATCCGCACCCGCTTGTCCCTGACCCTCAAGGGTGTGATCACCCAGCTGCTCATGCCCGTCAAGGGCGGCGCCGGTCGTGTTGCGGCCCGGGAGATCCTGTTCGTCACACACGCCATCTCAAACATGATCCGCGAAGGCAAGATCCACCAGATCAACAACATGATCACGGGCGGAGCCGCCGAGGGCATGGTTCTGATGGACGACACCCTGCTGGATCTGCACGCCAAGGGCCTCGTCCGCGCCGAAGACGTGCTGCCCCGCCTGCACGACACCGAGAAGGCCCGTCGTCTGACGATGAGGAAGCCATGATCATCCCCGCCTGGATCGACGGAGCATTCGGACTGCCTACGAGCCTGGTTCTCACCTGGCTCGTCTTTCTGGGGCTGTGCTTCGGCAGTTTCCTGAACGTGGTGATCCATCGACTCCCTCGCGGCATGTCGCTGGTCCGCCCGAGGTCGGCGTGTCCCGCCTGCGGTGCACCGGTACGCGCGCGCGACAATCTGCCCGTGATCGGCTGGGTTCTGCTGCGCGGACGCTGCCGCGATTGCGGCGTTGGAATCAGCATTCGCTATCCCCTGGTGGAGCTTCTCGGCGCCGCCTGTGTGCTCACGGCGTGCCTGGCGTCAGCCGGTCCCGCCGCGGCCGCACTGCGCTCGCTGCTCCTGCTGGCCCTCGTCGCCGTACTCTTCATCGATCTGGACCACAAGCTCATCCTCGATGTGATGACCCTGCCCGGCATCGCCGTAGGCCTTGCGGTTGCACCGCTGATCGGCACGACCCGCACGGACGCCTTGATCGGCGCTGCCGCCGGCTACGCCGTGTTCGAATCGCTTCGTTTGGGCTGGCGACGCTGGCGGGGCGAGGACGGCCTGGGCGGCGGCGACGTCAAGCTGGCCGCCTGGCTGGGCGCCTGGCTGGGATGGCAGGGAGTTGCCCTGACCTTCCTGATGGGTTCGTTCGTCGGCGTTCTGGTCGGCATGATCCTCATCGCTCGCGGGCGGGCCGACGGCGGCACAGCGCTCCCCTACGGCGTGTTTCTGGCGCCGGCGGCGATGGTGACCGCCATCGCAGGGCCCGACATCTGGGCCTGGTACATCACGCTCGGGGCCTGAGCCCTGGACAACACGGATACAAGGAAGGCCCGGATCGTCGATCCGGGCCTTCTCGTATTCATCGCTGCATCCGCCTACTTCAGATGCGGACTGTCCTCGGGCTGGGGCCTGCTGCGTTCCACATCAGCAGCCCGGATTCCCACCTCGATGGCCTTGTCCAGCTGCGGGTCGCGCCCATGCAGCCGGTCCGACGGCGTGAGGTCCACGATGTGGTCGGGAACCATGCCTTCGAGCTCGTGCGCCGCTTCCTGGGGCTTGTGGTTGCGCTCGGGATGGGCCTCGTCGCCGAACACATACCAGCCGCGACCCGGCAGCCGCACATAACCGGCGTAGCGGTTGCCGAACCCGCCTGTGGAGATGACGTTGCCGCCGGTCTCCATGCCCACGACCTCGCCGCGCCCGATGGTCTTGACGGCGTGGCTGAAGATCTCCGCGTTGGAGTAGCTGCCCTCGTTGCAGATCACGACGATGGGCTTGGTCCAGCGGTAGAAGGGCTGCCGCTCGGCCTCTGGATAGCCCACCACGCCGTCGCGGCCGATGGTGTAGGCATGCTGGGGCTGGGTGAGGATCGTCAGCATCAGGTCGGTGGTCCAGCCGCCGCCGTTGTTCCGCACGTCGATGATCAGGGCCTCCTTGCCGTCGGCGGCCGCGAAGAGGTTCTGCTCGAAGCGCTCCACTTCGCTGAAGCCCATGCCCTGGATGTGGGTATAGCCGATGCGCTCGTTGGTCGTGCGCTCCACATAGCTGCGCTTGTCGCGCTCCATGCGTTCGTAATTGCGCTGCCAGATCCGGCGGTAGCTGGCCGGCACAACCTCGACATCGAGCTCGTCAGCGCCGCGACGCAGGCCGAGGAGGGTGGGCTGGTCTTCGCGGGTTTCGAGGGTGCGCCATAGGTTGGCCGCGGCCGAAACGGCCTCGCCGTCCACGGTCAGCAGCAGGTCGCCCACCTCGACGCGCCCCTTGGCCATGTCGCAGGGACCGTAGGCCAGCACGTCGGTCACCAGCAAACCATCGCCGCGGTGGGCGGAATCGAACTGCAGGCCGAGCCAGCCGTCCGGACCGTAGTCGCCCGGCGTGTCCCAGGTAGCGCGATAACCCATGTGGCTGGCGTTGAGTTCGCCGAGCATGAAGTTCATGACGTCGCTGAAGTCCACGTCGTGCCGCACGCCGCGGACCATCGCCGCGTACTTCGTGCGGACCTTGTCCCAGTCGACGCCGTGCATGTCCGGATCGTAGAAGTGGTCGCGCATGGTGCGCCAGGCCTCGTCCATGGTGCGCAGGCGCACGGCGGGGCGGTCGACGGTCAGGCGGGCCGAGAAGTCCGTCGACTCGACCTTGCCGCCGTCGGCCGGCACGCGGGACGGCTTGCCGCGCTTGAGGAAAGTGAAGGTCTTGACCTCGGCGTCGGCGCTGATGCCGGCGGGCGACGTGCCGCCCTCGGTGACGGATTCGCGGTCCTCGCCGAAACGGTCGACGCTCATGAGATCGCGGTCGCCGTCGACGGTGCCGACGAAGTAGTAGCGGTCTCCCTTGGGGTGCACCGCGACGATCGACTCGCTGCCGTTCAGGCTCGTGATGCGGCGCGAACGGAGATGGATGTCTTCGAAGTCGATGACGGCAGGTTCATCGACCTTCTCTTCAGCTTCTTCGGCTTCGTCCTCGGATTCGGCGTCTTCCTCCTCATCCTCATCCTTCTTACCCTTCTTGTCCTTCTTGTCCTTATTGTCGCGTGTCTTCTCCCAGATCTGCCACTCCTCCTTCGTCCTTTCGTGGTCCTCGCGCTGGAGGTACACGGCGTAGACGTCTTGGTCGTGGGAGTTGGGGTCGTGGTCGTGGCGTGCCGTGCTCCAGGCGAGCACACGGCCGTCGGCAGACCACACAGGGTTCTGGTCGTAGTCGGGATGGCGGCTCACGTTGACTTCGTCGCCACCGTCCGAGGGCATGATGAAGATGTCGGAGTTGTAGTTGCGGTCGCTGCGGGAGAAGGCGATCCAGTGGCCGTCCGGGGACCAGCTGTATTCTTCCACGTTCCACGACTTGAAGAGGGTCTTGTCGTGGCCGCCCTCGGCGTCCATGACGTGGAGGTCGCCGTTGCCGCGGGTGTAGAGGATGCGGTCGCCCTTCGGAGACCAGACTGGATTGAGGCAGGGCTTCTTGCCGTCGGTCAGCACCACAATGCGATGGGTGCGGGCGGCGCGGAGCAGCGGCTGCTCTTCCTCGTCGGATACGAGCAGACAGACCGTACTTTCACCGTCGCGGTCGCCGACGAAGAGCAGTGTGTCGGCGGAACCGGGTCGGAACATGAGACTCTGTTCCAGCCAAGGGCCGGGTACGGCCACTGTGGCGCGTCCGCCGAGCTCCTTGTTCACCAGTACGATTTCGCCGGAGACCGCCAGCGCATATTCTTCACCATCTGACGAGACAGCGATTTCCGTAGCGTCGCCGGTCTTCGTCTCCAGAACGACGGGGTTTTCGATCTGATCATCGGCCACGCTGATGGCGATGGGCTTGGGCTTGCCGTCGGGAAGATCGAGGAGAAACAGAGCGGTGCCCTGTTCCAGAACCATGCGGCGACCATCGGCGCTCAAGGCTGCGCCGCGGACAGGGTCGCCCTTGAATTCTGTGATCTGCCACGGATCACTGCCGTCGGCGCCCATGGTCCAGACGTTGGCGGTCTTGCTCTTGTCCTGATCCCCCAGCCAGTAGATGCGGCCGCCCGGCCCCACCATGGGGTTGGTGTCGTAGCCGCGGTTGTCAGTCAGTCGGATCGGGTCCGATCCAGGCGTCCAACCGTAGAGCTCGCGCTGATAGCTGCCCCGATAATGCAGACGCCCCCAGGCCACGCGTCCTTCCGCGTAGACGAAGGACTTGCCGTCGGCGGTGGCGATCTCATCGGCGAAGACATCGAGCAGACGGAACGGGGTGCCGCCGGCCACGGGCACACGGAAGATCTGGGTCGACATGGGATAGTCGAACAGACGCCGCGAGGCGAAGTACACCTCGGTACCATCGGCCGAGAAGGCCCGGGGCTGGTCGTTCGACGCTGCGTGAGTCAGTCGCTTCGGCGCACCGCCTTCGAGAGGCATGACGTACACGTCGAAGTCCCCATAGCGGTTGGACGAAAACGCGATCGTCTTCCCATCGGGGCTGATGACTGCGTGGGAATCGTACGCTTCGTGGGCGGTCAGGCGCCGGGCCTGGCCGCCTGCAGCTGGTACGCTCCACAGATCCCCCTGGTAGCTGAACACAACGGTTCCGCCGTCGGGGGTGATGGCCGGCCAGCGCGGCATGAAGGCGTCGGCGGCCAGGGCGCCAACGGCCAGGCACAGCAACGCAACGACGAGGAGCGAACGGAACACGCTCGGCAGTCTCATGGAATCCTCCGCGATCTTGATGGTGCGGCCGGCGAAAGGCCGGCCGGTCTTGAGAGCCGGGGTAGATTAGCACGAAAGGCGTTATGGAACCAAGAGTCTGAGGTTGCCCTTGAGTGAAATGGCCCGGATCAGCGCCGGATCAGCTTGAATGCGATGTCGTCGCCCATGCCCTGGCGGTACGCGAGTTCGATCCACAGCATCGCGAGGGGCTCGAGCCAGCGGGCAGACTTCAAGGGACCGGCGTCGACAGGCTCGAATCCGAGGTCCGATATCAGGCCTGCTACCACGGCCTTGGCCATCGCCGATTCACCGGCCATCAGCATCGTCGGCGGCCCGTCGGGATAAGCCGTATCACGCATATTGGACACACCGGTGGTGTTCAAGGCCTTCACGACCCGCGCACCCGGCAGCAGTCCCGCGACGATCTCGGCCCCGGACGAGCCATGCCCCACAACGAGATCCGCCAGGTCTCGGGACAGCGGATTGGTGCAGTCGATGACGATCTTCCCCTGCTGGTCCCCAAGTCGAGGCAGCAGATCCTCTACGACGCTGAATGGAATCGCGAGCACGATCACTTCCGCAGCTACGGCAGCATCGGAAGGAAGCGCTGCCCACGCATCGACGCCGGTTTCCACCACCAGTGCCTGTACCCGCCCCGACTCCGGAGATCGGGAGCCGTAGACGATCTCGTGACCGGCAGCGGCCCAACGAGGACCGAGGGTCGCCCCCACGTCGCCGGTGCCGATGATGGCGATGGTGCGGGCGTGGACAACACCGCCGAAACAGACAACGACCAGGGCGGCCGCGAAGATTTTCGCGTTCATGTCTTGCCTCCAGAACAAGCAGGGAGCGGTTCGAATGCCCTCACGGTAGCGCACCGAGTCGGCATCCGCCACGGCCCGGAGGGATCATACTGACAAAGGGGTGAGGCTTTCGACGGGCACGTTGTGGGGACAGACGATCACGAAGCTCGTTCCACGGCCGATCCGGCTCTCGCAGCGGATCGTTCCCCCGAGGGTTCTGGTCACCGTGTTGTAGACGATGTGCATGCCCAGTCCCGTGCCGCTGACACCGCGCCTCGTGGTGAAGAACGGTTCGTAGATGCGGCCAATGGTTTCGGGATCCATGCCCACACCATCGTCTTCGACCGTCAAGCGCCAGGAGGGTCCGTTGCACTCGACCAAGACCGAGACGGTTCCGGGTTCTCGATCGACGAAGGCGTGGGATGAAATGTTGTCGAACAATTGTTCGACAACACGCCCCAAGGCCGTCGGCTAGGTCGACACCTTCAGAGTGTCGGGACAGGACATCACAAGACGATGCCCCCGCAGTTCGAGAGAGGCCCTGCACGTCGATAGGTTTTCATTCAGGAAGCTCTTCATATGGATCACGCGGGCATCTTCTGCGTTCAGATCCACCGCGACCTGCTTGAAGGCCGCCACGAGATCCGCCGTGCGTTTCAGATTGGTGTAGACGAGGCCCGTCGTCTCGCGCACCGACAACAGGAACCCTTCGAGCCTGCTCCTGGTCAGGTGCCCTTCCTTGTAGCTGTTCCAACAAGAGTCCAACTGGTCCTGGAGGTGGGTGATCGCCGTCACGCCGACCCCCACGGGCGTGTTGATCTCATGGGCCACCCCGGACACGAGAGTGCCGAGCGCTCCCATCGTCTCGGCTTCGATCAGCTGTTCCTGGGCCGCCTTCAACTCTGCGGTCCTGGACTCCACCCGGCGTTCGAGCTCTGCATTCAGCTGCAAGGTATTCGCCTCGGAGCGCATACGGATCAGCTCCGCCGACGCACGAGCGGCAAAGATCTGCAGGAACGATTGAATCCGCGGCGACGGTTCCTTCATGGAGCTCCGACTCATGACGGCCATAATGCCCCCGGCCTTGCCGTCGGAATCGTAGAGGGTGACGCCGTGGTAGCTCCGGATTTCCAGACTGGCCAGCAGATCATCGTCGGGAAAGACATCCTGAATGTGATCGGAGCAAAAGAACTTACCGCGTTCCATGACCAGCTCGCTGGGAGTTCCCGTCAAGGCGTAGTGGATCGGCGGCAAGAACTCCTTTCCGTCCCAGAAGGCCAGGGTGTCGCCGCGGCTCGAGTCTTCTTGGTCGACGCGACCCACGAAGGCGAATGTGGCGTCGAAGGTTTCCATAAGACTACATGTCAAGACACGGAAAAACGCCTCCCCCGTTTCACCCATCGTACTCTCGGCCACGGTTCGAAGCACATGCTCGTCGGCGGCCTGACGTTGGAGCGATTCAAACCGTTCCTGCAGTCTGCTTCGGGCCATCCAGAGGGAAACGGCCAAGGCAAGGCCCGTCACCAATATCAGAACAGAGAACCCCCATCCTTTGAGCGGTCCCTGGTCAGACGCCAGGGCCACCTGCTGGGCAACGTCATGCTCCAATACGAGCCACCAACGTGAGTCATCAGACAGATGAACCTCGGCCGCGGCCTTGCGCCCACCCGTCGCAGCATGGGTCGGGCACGAACCGCCGACGAGGGCCTCGGCACCGTAGGATGCGACCATGAGCCGGAAAGTCTCCAGGCTCTCAGCAGGCATATTTTCAGAACTGTAAACTTCGTTGCGGTTGTTGATCAACATGGCCTGCGAGGAGAAACTCCCGCGTCCCATGAGTTCTTTGATGTGTGATTCGGTAATCGTCACGGACACCAGGCCGACCAGGCCGCCATCTTTGCGAATGGGCTGTGAAAACAGCAGACCCGGCATGGCGGGTCCTCCCGACACATCTCCACACAACATGATCCGGCGGCTGACCGTGTTGGCCAGGCCCGGATCGGCCTGAAACGCTGCGAGATGTTCTTTCTCAACCGCACATTCTTCAGGAGGCTGTTCCCGGTTCGGTGGGATCGATACCAGACCGCCGTGAGTGAAACACATGGCGGGTGTAGGCAACCCCTCGGACACCGGCGTCATTTGGAGCGTTTTGAGGCCGTGGCGTTCCAGGAAGATCTGATAGCTTTGCGCAATGTCTCCCCGCACTTCGGGGCCGAAGTCCTTGATGTCGTCGTCACTGGCGATGATTTTCAGCACCGTCTGGATGGATCCGAAATATTCCTCGATCGTCGCAGCCCTGCTCTCGAGCATGATCTCGTTGCTCTCGATCACCGAGGCTTCGAACTTGGCTTTACGTTCTCGACCATCTCCGTCGAGCTTCATGACGAAAAGTCCAACGCCGACAAGCACAAGCAGTCCGAGCAGATCCAGCGTATGGATTCCACCGCCGTGGTGCTCGAGTTGGGCTCCTTGTCCATCAGGACGTGCCAATCTGCGCGTCATCCATGCCTCCGGTTCGGAAAGACAGACGTCTCCCTACCGGAGTACTTTCGACATATTTGGGTTGAACTGTAGTGATTTGAATCGTTTGTGGTCGGATATGACGATGCTTCAGCGCACGGCCCCGGCGACAATTTCCGTCGTCAAAACGTCCAACAACCCGCCTCGACCGTCGGTCCATGGCGGAAGATCTCCAAAATCGACGTTGTTCATGTTTTCCACCTCAACAACCCCGTCCTCCATCAAGGGAAGACACTGCTCGCGCAGGGCCCTCAAACCATCGAGATCGCGGAATAGTAGTACCCAAGTCGAAATAAGACTCCGATCGGACGGACCAGCTGATCGATTGGACACAGTCAGAGCCCGCCAGCCGGCGGCGCGTGCCCAGGCGTAAAGAACCGGACGCAGGTCGAGCCAATTGCTCGAAACATGGGCCGCGATCATGCCCTCAGAGCTGAGATGACCGGTATAGACAGCGAAGGCCTCCCGGGTCAGCAGATGCATAGGTACGGCATCGCCGGCGAAGGCATCGAGTACCAAAAGATCGAATTTCCGTCCGGTCGGATGGTCGACAAGCTCCCGGGTGAGAGAAAGCCTCGCATCGCCGAGCACCACGTCGACAGACGCCGGCGAATCTGCAAGGTAGGTGAAGGCTGGGTTGGTGGCTCCTGCAGCGACGGAGGCGACAGCCGGACTGAGTTCGTAGAAGACAATCTCGTCTCCTGGAAGCCCGTATGCGGCCAGCGTACCTACGCCAAGCCCCACGGCCCCGATGTGCAACGGAGAATCCGTTCGGGACCGCTGAGCAGCAACCGCGATACCGCATCCCGTGGTTTCAGCATAGTAGGTCGTGGGCTCGCGGCGCAGATCCGCGGCGAGGAACTGGGCTCCGTGCTTGGTGGCGCCGTGGGTCAGAACCAGACGATGACGTGCGGGATCGCCCACACCGTGCTCGGTAACCCGAATCATCCCGTGGAAATCGCGGTGCTGAAGGATCGTTCCTTCGGGCGTAGCGATGATCTTCATGATCAGCAAAGCGACCAAGAGCATCAGCATCATGGCTGCGGTGACGTTCGTTCCGCGTCTCGATGCCCCTCGTATTCCCCCGATTGCAGCAAGCAGTGCGACGGCACCGAAACCCAGAGCCAGTTCCGTCCACCGCGGCCCCAGCGACGGCGCCGCCAAACCTGAGACGACCCCTCCGATGGCCCCTCCCGCCGCGATGGCCAGATAGAAGGACGTGAGTCGTCCGGAATCGGGGCGGGATGCGGCGAGAGCGCCATGGGCGGCCAGACACGCCGCCGTCATGGCACCCAGGGTCATCAGAATGACCGTGACGGGACCCGCGTCGAGACTGTCGTGCAGCACCAGGAGCAGAAGCCCCAATGCCGCACCCGACAAAGCCGCCGGTCGGAACAGCGTTCCCGGTAAACGCCCGGCAAACGCTACGATCCAGGTCAACAGATAGAGAGCCAATGGTACGACCCAGAGCATCGGCATACTGGCCAAGTCCTGGGCCAACACCGTGGTCACCGCATTGAGGACGACGACACCCGACGCCGCCCAGGCCATCCAACCAACGATGGATCCCAAAGACGGGGCGTGGGACGGCCGCACGACGAGCGGCGGCGCATCCGACCGACGTATGTTCAGGGCGATCACGGCGATCAGACCGATTTCAGCCGCATACAGAAACGACCACATCCGGCCCAGAACCATCACGTCCACAAAGCGTTCGAGGACGGTCGGAAAGAGCAGCAGCGCCGCCAGGGACGCGGCATTGGAAACCGCATACAGTCGATAGGCCCGGTCGCCGGAGGCGTCGCCGGCCCAGGACTGAACCAGAGGCCCGATGACCGCAAGACCCACGAACAACGGACCAACGCCCAGCAGCACGGCCAACGCCACCGTAAAGACCGAATCGCCGTCTACTGCTGCTTTCACGGGCAACAGGGGAAACGTCGCCGCCCCCGCAGCTAACACGAAGATCAGAACGATGCCCTGGAGGCTTTGCGGCACATGGCGGCGGATCAGATGGGCAATCAGATAACCGACGAAGAGGAACGACTGATAGCAGGCCAGAGAAACCGCCCACACCGAGGGCGCACCCCCGAAGCGCGGCAACAGGGAGCGGGCCGCCAGGGGCTGGAGCAGAAAGAGCAGGAAGGCGCCCAATCCTACCGCGAGCGCCTTCACATCGAAGACGCCGAGGTCAGCTCGACGAGGTCCAGGAGTTCGGTGATCGCCTCGACACAGCCGGTGTCGGCTTCATAGCGGGCGGCTACGATCTTGCGGGCGGCGGGAACATCGCCGCAAGCCTTGCCGCGGGAGATGAGGCGGCGACAGTTCTCCGGCATGGGGCCCCAGTTTCCGCATTCCACAAAGTCGGCGCTGAAGAACACGAACTTGGGAATGGCCTCGCCGCCGTTGGTCAGAAAACGCACGAAGACTTCTGGCCGCTCTTCCCTCGTCACGAAGCGAACCGTGAGCTGCTCGCTTTCCCGAGCCAGACGCATGAGCGCCGGGACATGACGCACGACGTCGCCGCACCAATCCTCGGCGACCACCAGAACGTTCACCCGACGGGGCAGGTCCTGCAGAAACGACGCGGCTTCGTCGACGAGGGTAATCTCCGCGACGTTGTGCGCCATGGCGGCGGCTTTGTCGGGGAACTCGGCGGATTCGAGCCAGGCCTCGAACGTGGATGCCTCGGCGAAGATCTCGGGCCAGTCGAGAGCAGGAAGGACGGGTGGACGGGGCATCGGCGACTCCTGGTGTTCGGGCCGGAAAAATAAGGGAGACCGCTTCAGGCCTTTGGGCCTTCATCGGTCTCCCCATCCTAGAACGCCGTCGAATTCTCCGCCACAGTCGATCCTGCCTGCGGCCTCGGCTCTAGATTTGGAACAGGTACTGCAGCTTCATGAAGTACTGCCGGTCCATGAGCGTCCAGCCTTCGATCCCGTTCTGAGCCATGGTCAGGTCGCGGTAATCCCTTGTCGATCCCACATAGAAGATCGAAAACGGGTTGAGACGGTAAGTGAGCAACGGGTCGGCGTCCCAGCTGCCGCTGAAATCGTTGTACTACAGAACCACTCGAGCAGCCAACTCGCGGCTGATCTGCAGCTGGATCCGGGAACGGAGAATGAACCCGTTGAAGAACTCCTCGCGGGTCTCCAGATCGTAGCTGCTGGCATGATCGAAACTGAGGTCGGTCACGAACCTGTCGATGGGTTTCAACGTGGCCCATGCCGAAAAACGCTTCTCGTCTCCCATGACACCTGCAAAGCGGGCGATGCGGTGCCCCTTGGAGACATCGAAGCCGAAGTTGAACCACGACGTCGGAATGGCCTGCATGTTGAGCCCGGTGCTGGAGATTCCATCGAACTGCGTGCCGTCGAAAAGCTCGTTGCTGAGCATCTGAGTCAACGCGAATCTCGCCTGCATCTTCCTGAGACTCATCGCCACCTGTCCGTACGCCCACTCGTCCTTTTTCACGCCGTCGAAATTCCACTTATTGCCGATGTTCAGGAACGGACTGATCGACTGGAGCCAGGGCGAATCGTCGAAACGGAAGGTCGGGCCGGCGGAAAAGACCACTTCACGGTTCGAGTTGCTGGGCTCGAAGCCGTTGTCGGCGCGGAAAGTGGGACTGCGCTCCCAGTAGTCCATGTCGGCGTTCCAGGTGCTGTTTCCGTACTCCAAGCTGGAATAGAGGGCATGACCCCAGTAGGTCTCGCCGTCGAAGGCCGCGGTGTGCTTGCCGCCGTCGAACGTGGTGTCGCCGAGATTGTCGGTCATCGCCGGGTTGTCTGGTTCATCGGTAAGACTGGTAAGTACCTGGACTTCGAGCTGGGTGTTGTCGGTGAAGCGCACACGAGCATCGGCGCCCACCACTTTGCCGGACCCTCCGACATCGAGATGACGGTCGGTGGTGATCACGCCCACATGGGAAAGGTCACCGAGAGAATGGCGCACGCGCAGAATGCTGGATACGCTCTTGCCGCCTTGGGCGAACCCACTGCCCTCCTCGAAGGGCAGGATGCTCGGCGTGTG
>CALEMW010000144.1 GCA_937910695.1 uncultured bacterium | reverse complement strand
GGCGTCATGCCAGACATAAGGCCAAGCGCAGTCGCTAGGCCGATAGTGCTGTCTTTGATTCCGTCGATAGCTTTTGCCGCATTCGCAGCGTCAGCAGGCGTGCGCGTTTCCCATGATGTGAACTTCGCTAGTGATGGATTGAGGTATCCGTCAACCACTCCATAGAGCTTTCCTGCAGCGGCAGACAGAACGTCAACCGCCACTGCCGCAGGAGCAGTCAGCGCGCTGGTGGCGTGCATGATCTCAAACGCCGTCGTCGTGTCCTGCGTCGCTTGCTTGGCCTTGTTCAGAACCTCAACATAGAGCCCCATCGCCTTGTTGACAAACGGGATTGACACTCCGCCGAGGTCGCGCCATTTGCTGTCAAGCTCCGCCATCGCCACCTTGTACTTGTGAGCGGCTGATTCGGTGACCTCTTTGAGCGCCTCTCCCGTCTGTCCGGCCCTTGTCGCCGTTTCCTCAATGGACCGGTTGAAGTCCTTGATCCCTGTCGTGGACGCAAGCGCCATGGCGCCGGACAGCGCCCGAACGTTGGGCACCAGGCGGCTGATCAGCTCAGTCCCGCCGGCCTCGTTGGCCTTGCGCAACTCCTCCATGACCCCGACCATGCCGCGGGCCTTGACCATGGATGCGTTCCACTCGATACCGAACTCTGCCGCCGCCTTCGCTGCGTCCTCTGACGGGCTGATCAGTGTTGACAGGATGCTCCGTAGCGCCACCATTGAGCGGCCAGTGTTGAGCCCCTGCTTGGTCAGCGCGACGGTGGAGGCGAAGACTTCCTTGTATCCGACGTTGAGCGAAGAGGCAACGGAGACCACCGTGCCCATGTGCTGCGCGAGCTCGCGGGTCGTTGTAACGCCCAACTTGTTCGCCGCGAACATGGCGTCTGAAATCTGCCCGGCTTCGCTGACCTCGAGCCCATAGGCGTTGATGATCGTCGTTAGGCCCTGGACCGTCTCCTCCATCGAAGAGAAGCCCGCCGTCGCAGACTGCGCAGCAACGGCCATGAACTCGGTAGCCTTGCCAGCGTCCACGCCTGCGGACACTGCCTGGAACGTGGCGGTCGCCACGTCGTCGGCCATCAGCCCATAGGTGCGGCTGAGCAGATCCGCCTGGTCACTGAGCGTGCCGAGCAATGCGCGCTGCCCGGGGATCAGCGTTCCGATGCGGCTGACAGCCGTCTCGAAGCGCATGAACTCGTCGACAGACTTCTTGAGCACGCCAGCCAAACCAGCGACGCCAAACGACATACCGAGCGCACCCACTGCGCCACGGAGAGACCCGGCGGCCTTCTCCGTCGAGCCCATGGACTGCTTGGCCTTCTTCAGGGCCGGGGATGCCTGGTCGCTCCCCTTGATGATGATGCTGATTGCCCTGGCGATGCTCACGCTCAGCCCCTTGTTCTGCGCCTCAGCGGCACTTGCGCAGCGCTCTGTTTGTCTGCTCGCTGCCGGTCACGCTCGGCCTGCTTGGCGGCCTGGCGCTGTTTCTCTCTGGAGATTGCGTCGAGCGCGGCCACGTACTTGCGCGGCCACGCGGCAGGCGGACCGCCGTACCAGGGGTTGCCCGCAATGTGGTGCTCATAGGCCCTGAGATAGCCCCAGATCGTCGGGGAGATCAGGTTGACGGGGCAGTCCCGCAACACCATCAGCGAGCCATCTGGGAGCGTGTACTGCACGCTACCGCTGCCGTCAGGTTCCTTGCAGCCCTTGCGCGAGCAGCCCCGCTCTTTCTGGATCTGCAAGTTACACGCGGAGCAACTGTAGGCCGAGTCAGCGTCTACCTCTGCAGCGAGGAGGAGGTCTCTGTCACTCTTCCTCCTGGGTGAGTTCGGTGGACGCCTGGACCTCGCTCATCAGTGCGTTGAACCAGGCGCCGGGGAGCTTGCGGATCGTGGCGATCCGTTCGTCAATCGGGGAGTCGATGTGCCACACGATCGGGGCCAACTCTCCGTCCTTCTCAAAGCCCACGTTGTCAATGCTGACGATGCAGTCCGCAACGATGTGCTCCAGCGCAAGGCGAGTGATCACCTCACCGCCGCGGCCGTCGGTGGCTGCGCTCCACGCGTAGATCTGCGCGTCCGTGTACTCGCCGGCAAGCGCCGGACGGTAGCGGATCACTGGGCGCTGGTCTTCGGGTAGTTTGCCGCAGCCGGCAGGAATGAACGCGCGGGAGTCGAGTCGAATTGCAAACATGGATGCCCTCCTGGTTTGCTGGTTGTCTGTCTGTCAGGATCAGGTGCAGGTGATCACTAGGTCGTCTTCGCCCGTGCTGCCATCGGTGCCTAGCGCCTTGAACGTCACGCGGTGCCCGAGGCGTCCGCCGTCGAGCGTGATGTCTTCGATCGTCAGTGGGGCCAGTCCGCCGAGCTGCCAGACCATCACCTTTCCGGCTCCAGCGCCAACGGTGATGTTCAGGTCCCCAACAGTGCGGTCAATCTCGGGCCCAGCGGCAGCGAAGAAGCGATTCCACCACGCGGCCTCTTCTCCGGCGCCCATGTCGGGCACCTCGAGATCCATGCTCACCAGGATCCCGTCGTCGTCGTCGGTGCCGTGCCCGGTGATGAGCCACTCAGACACATCGGTAGATCCGAAGTTCGTCCCCATGCGCGGGATCACCTGATTGCGCAGGTCGATCGTCACGCTGTCGATCAGCCCAAACTGGCCGATCGTTGGGGCGTTCGCGTACGGCGTGAAGTCCATGACAGAACCGACGCAGATCGGCGGAGACGAGTCAATGAGACCGGTGGTTCCCGTGGTGTAGTCTGGGATGGTCTCTGCTGCCGCGGCCGGGGCGGTGAACAGAGAGTTCATGGACCACGCAGCGCGGCAGGGCTGCCCGGCCTGGAACGTCCACGCCGCGTTGCCGCGGGTGCCGACCATCTTGTACAGCAGGCCGTGCTTGTACGCGTAGATCGTGCTGGACAGTTGGCCCCATCCGGCATCCGGCATGGTGTAAGTCCACGTTGCAACGGCGAAATCGCCAACAAACCCACACGACTGGAGCAGGTGATGGAACGCAGGGAACTTGGTGTTGGCGTCGATTGCGCCGCCGCCGTAGCCCGCCATGAATGTCTCGAACGTGGCAGACATGGACTTCTGTCCGACTACGCCAGTATACATCGGACGGAGCAACTGAGACCGCATCTTGCGGTTGATCACGGTCGAATCGACCTTGATCTCGGGGTTCATCACGACGAGTGCATCTGTCAGCGCAGGGACAGCGTCGGTCCCGTAGGTGCTAGCTCCTGCGCCGTCGACCTCAGTGTCACAGTAGATCGGCTGGATTCTATCGAGAGGCATTCCTTCTCCTCGCTAGGCGATAAGGTTGCGAATGTAAACGAGAAACACCATCTCCACGTAGTGAATCGGCGTCTCTGCGATCTCCCGATCGTCACTCAGCACGATCTCGGGAAACGTGGCGTTCATGCACGTTCCCGTGAGGGGCGTGCTGCTCTGAATGTCCTTGATCAGGGCGTGGCGAACGACGTGCGTCAGCAGCCGGAAGGCCGCCTTGCTCGTGTTGTAGTTGCCCGTCTGCGGGTCGTCGCGCTGGTAGAAGCCCCGCACGATCACTTGCTGCACTTCGGTAACGACGTTTGTGGACGTGCCGTCAGGGTCGGTGTCCACGATGTCGCCAGAGTCCACCTCCCACCCGTGGATCATCGGCCCGCCGCGGCGCCCAGTGTCCGTCATTAGGTAGAGCACGGACGCTTCGTCAGTGAAGTCGCGCTCGCCGTTGTGGACCTTTGGCAC
>CALEMW010000143.1 GCA_937910695.1 uncultured bacterium | reverse complement strand
CCTCGCGCTTCCTGGTGCAGTGGCTGGCCAGCGAGAAGGCGGGTCGCAGCGTCGTGCCCCACGCCTTCTGGTACCTGAGCTTCGGCGGCGGGCTGCTGCTGCTTGTCTACGCCGTGTACCGCCGCGATCCCGTGTTCATTCTCGGGCAGGGGGCCGGACTGTTCATCTACGCGAGGAACATCGTGCTCATCCGACGCGGAGAACCGGACGGCGGCTAGTACCGGATCGTCCCGAACACCTCGACCCCCTGGAACGGGGGCTCCCATTTGCACACGCCGCCGGCGCACAGATAGCCGCCCAGACGTTGCCCCGCCCACAGGGAGATCAGGTCGCCGGCCTCGGTCACGTAGCTGACCTGGGCGGCGGGGAAGGGGCCTTCCTTCTCGAGGAAGTCCCGCTGGGCCTCGAACTTGTTGTTGAACTCGCACATCGCGGTGAACGACCAGTGGGGGGCCGTCGAAAATTCCAACGAGACAAACTGCTGATCATACTTGCCCAGGCTGCCGAACTCGTTGCCAGGGTCGGTCACATGCTGCTGCTCGGCCTTGAGCACCCAGGAGCTGGTCGGCGATGCGAGCCAGGTGAATTCGCCCACGACGGTGCCGAGTTCGAGGCCGTCCGATTCCTTGGCGTCGTAGCCGAGGCGGACGTGCACGCCCATGATCTCGTCCTGCTCCACCTGGAGGTACCACTCCTCGTAGATCTGCTCGCCGTCCTGGGTCTCGGTGGAGCTGGTGTTGGCCAGGGCGCTCCAGCCGCGCCGGCCGCTCCAGGCGAGTTCGGCCTGGTAGCCCACGGCGTCGTCGGCGTCCTGCAGGTAGGGATGGCGGTTGAGCAGGGTGAATAGATGCTCGCGGGTCAGCGTCGGCACGTTGTTCAGGGGACGGTGGCTGTCGGCGGCGTCGAGAATCGTGAAGTCCTCGTAGTCCTTGGCCTCCAGCGACAGGCCGAAGTCGCCGCCGTGGACGTTGAGGCCGGCGTAGAAAGCATGGCCGTCGCGGTCGAGCCAGTCGCCCGCTCCGTCGCTCACGTAATGAGTGCGGGTGGCGTATTCGGCGTAGAGGTCGCCGTGAGGCAGAGACTGCTCGAGGCGCGCCGAGGCGGCCCAGTCGCGCAGCAGGGAGCCGTCTCGGATCGGCGTGGTCGGGGCCTGCCAGGTCAGAGCGCTGACGCCGAACGATAGATCCTCGGTGATCGCCAGGGCGTGATCGGTGCCGCGGACGTCGAGGTCGAGGGCCGACGGCGCCCCGGTGAAGGCGGCGCCCCGCCAGCGTCCCCGGCGGCCCTGGACCCAGAGACCGTCGAGCACGGTGTCGGTGCGGATGATGCGGTCCTCGTAGGCGGCGAAGAGCAGACCGCGCCCGAACATGCCGTAGAAGTGCCCGGCCCGTACGCGGAGCTGGTCGTCGCCGTACTCCACGAAGCGATGGCGGACCTCGTTGCGGCGGGTGCCCTCCTCGGCGGGCTGCTGGGAGTTGATCATCACGCCCAGTTGGAGCTGGCCCTCGGAGTACACGGCGTCGAGCCAGTTCTCGGCGATCTCCTTGTCGGACTCCGTGCTGTAGGAGTACTCGAACTGGTCGGAGACGCGCATCGTGCCACCACCGCCGGAAACCGCCGCGGCGGGAGCGCCGGCCGCGAGCATGGCTTCGATCTCCTCGCGCAGACCGATTTCGTCGCCCTCGCGGTAGCCGGTGTGGCGGTAGACCTCGCGGCCGTGGCGGTCGAAGAGGGCCAGGAACGGCATGGTGCCGCCGGTCTGCATCTTGCGCTGCACGTCGCCGGCCGTGTCGAGCAGGACGTGGATGTTCTCGTAGCCCTTGGCCGACACGAACGAGGGGACCTTGTGCACGCTGCGGGGGGAGTCGACGTTGACGGCCAGCACGGTCAGCCGGTCTCCGTATTCGGCGGCGAAGCCCTCGAGGTGGGGCAGCTCCTTGAGGCAGGGGCCGCACCACAGGGCCCAGAACGAAACCAGGACCGGGCCGTCGTCGAGCGCTTCGTGCAGGGAGATCTCATCACCATCGGAGGTGGGCAGCGTCCAGTCGGACACGGGGTAGTCGACGGCGGCGGCCGTGACGGCCAGGGCGAGCAGGGCGAGGACCGTGAGGATCCGGATGGTCATGAGATCGTCTCTCCGGTGTGGGAGGTGAACGGAGCACACCGGCGCCCGCGATCAGCCGCGGGCGCCTTCGAGTCGGTTACTTGGCCAGCAGCAGCTTCGCTGCAAGCAAGTCGTCGCCGGCGCGGACCCTGGCGAGGTACACGCCGCTCGGCACGCTGCTGCCGTCGTCATCGCGGCCGTCCCAGCGTGCCGTGTGGTCACCGGCCGGCACCGAAGCGTCGAGCAGGCGCCGAACGAGGCGGCCGGACAGGTCGAAGACGTCGACGGTCACCGGAACAGAGCCGGCGCCGCTCACGGTGAAGCTCAGAGTGGTGGACGGGTTGAACGGATTCGGATGGGCGCTCGGAGTGCCGATGATGCGCGCGGCGCCGGGCAGGTCGTCGACACTCGACGGCGTATCGATGGCGAACCAGGCCAAAACCGCTGTGAGGAACGAAGAGCGATGGGCCGCTGTGTCGATGCCCTCGAAGCCGAAGCCCAGGGTCACCACATGGGCCCCGTTGAGCAGATAGCGCACCGCGGCTGGCTGGCCGGGGGCGTATTCGAGGACGGTGCGGGCGTTGGCCGCGGGCGTCAGAACATCGGGGTAGCCTTGGTTGTTGGCGCCGCTGCCGCCGGCGATGTTGAACAAGAGGCCGTTCCCGATCGGATCACCGGCGACGCCGGTCAGAGACGTGTCGTGGCTGTCGTCGGCGCCGAAGGAGGAGCCGGTGCTGTGCTCATACCACTCCCTGGTTCCGGGCGTGGAGTTGGGGCTGGCCGCGTCGTCGAGATCGAAGGCGATGTCCTGGCCGCTGAGCAGCAGGTCGCCCTGGACGGCCAGGTAGCCGGTCAGCGCGGTCCGGTCATCTTCGGTCAACGCCGGCGTGATCAGATCCGCGTTCCAGACCACGGCGCCGAAGCCGGCGAGGTCGGCGGCGGTGAGGTGTCCCAGCGCTGCGCGGTCCCATGTCTGATGGGTGGCGCCGGCGGCGGTCAGGGCGTCGGTGAAGTAGGTCTCGTAGGGGTAGCCGCCGTCGGCGTCGACGAAGAGAACGTCGGAGCCGGGGGCCAGCGCCGCGAAGTCGCGGGACAGCATCAGGCCCGGGTCGCCCTGGCTCGTGGCGGTCATGTTGATGGTGCCGCCCTCGGCCATGGTGTCGGGGATGACGTCGATGGCGATGAGGATCGACTCGCCGGGCAGCAGGGTCACCGAGAAGGTGGTGATCCAGGGCGGGTAGCACAGGGTGCCGGCGCAGGCCGACACGCTCCAGCTCGCGGGCAGCGCCGCGGTCATCACGAAGTCGTAGGTGTCGGGCTGGGTGCCGGTGTTCTCGATCCAGGAATCGAGGCGGCCGATCAGACCGGGAGCCATGACGGCGCCGAAGCGCTCGGCGTAGAAGGCGGCCGCGTAGGCGGCGGGCGGGGCGGTCGTGGTCGACTGCAGGATCTCGCGGGTGGCGTCGTCCTGGAGCCAGGCCACGGCGTGCAGGTCGGAGTCGGCCCAGGCGGGGTCGAGGGTCGTGGTGAACTGGAATGAAGGCGTGTCGCCTTCGCTCAGCGTGACGGCGGTGCCGTCGTGATCAGGCAGCATGCGCCGCACGGTCCAATGGAACTCGGTCTCGCCGTTGGAGCCGGGGGCGGGGATGATTTCGTCATATTCTTCGACCAGGGCCACGCGCAGGCGTGGATCGCCGGCGGCGACGGGTCCGACGGCGTCGAGGTTCACGTCGATGACGGCGTCGAGGCCGACGATCTGCAGCGTCGCATCCATGCGCACTGTCGCGACGTCGTTGCAGCGCGTCTCGACGGCGTCTGCCAGCGCCGCGTAGATGCCCGGAGCCGGGGTGTTGGCGCCGTCGGTGATCAGGTCCGGGGCGTTGCCGATCGTGTAGTACATCGTGCGCCCGGTGATGTCGACGGGATCGGCCAGATAGTACGGGTCGGCCGGATGGGGCCAGTTCACGTGGTACTGCACGTTGACGACCCGGTCGCGGCTCGTGGCGTCGATGTACTGGCCGGTGATCAGGTTGGCCGGGGCGCAGCCGGTGCAGCTCACGTTGGTGAACGTTTCGAGCAGCACGGTGCGCGGCGCGATGGCGCCGTAGGCGATCAGGGGGGCCAGCAGAGCGATCCAACCCAGGTTCAGGATGCGTTTCACGGGCGTGTCCTTTCGAGGGTCGGTAAGTGCGGCGTTGCAGCGGCTTGGAGATGAGCCGTCGGTACCAGCGCGCCGGCCTGGATGACTTCGAGGGTCGTCTCGTTCTGCACGAACACGATGGTCCACAGATTCGCCGTCTCGACGCCGGTCCAGTTGGCCTGCTTCG
Source organism: uncultured bacterium (assembly GCA_937910695.1). Lineage (GTDB taxonomy): Bacteria > Krumholzibacteriota > Krumholzibacteriia > LZORAL124-64-63 > LZORAL124-64-63 > CALEMW01. Next base: position 5,334 of record CALEMW010000143.1, on the reverse strand, counting down.
TCAGGTTGAACTCGAAGTGACCGGGCGCGGCCGGCGAGATCGGCAGCGGCGACGTCGATACCTGAGCGTACTCGCGGCAGATCCAGTGGAACTCGGTTTCGCCATAGGACCCCGGAGGCGTGTCGTAGACGATGGGGTTTTCGACGATGGCCACGTTCAGCACCACGTTCGTGCCGGTGATTTCGCGGGTGGGTACCAGGTCGATGGTGATCACGACGGGATCGGCCGCATAATCGACAACCGCCACGTCGATGGCGAAGCCGGGGTCGGTCGCCAGGGCTGCGTCGAGCAGCAGGGTCATCTCGCCGAAGCTGGGATAGCCGTTGTTGAAAGCCGGCGCCACGGCCAGGTCGCCGTTGAAGAAGAGGGTCGGAGCGGCCCAGTTCCAGATCGTACTCGAGGCATAGAAGGTCATGCGCGTCTGCAGGACGGCCGAGTTGGCGTTGTAGTGAAGATCGGGGCCGCCGAAGGGGCCGCTGTACTTGATGCCGAGCATCTCGTCGGGGCCGTAGCCGCTGTTCTCGAGGTTCAGCAGCACGGTGTTCATGGCCGGACAGCCGGCGCAGTTCACGCCGGAGATGGTTTCGAGCAGGACGATCTTGGCGGCGGACAGTTGGAAGTCTTCGGTGACTTCGCCGGCGGCGACGACGGTGGTGGTGCGGGCGTCGGCGGCATGGAAGCCGTGGCGCGCGACGGCGACCGAGAAGTTCAACGGTGCGAGGGAGAAGGTGTGGGGTGTGATCTCGCCCGAGTCGGTGCCGTCGATCATGATGGCCGCGCCCGGCGGTGTCGAGGTGACAGTCAGGTCGCCGACGCTGCCTTCAACCACAAGGGTGAAGTCCGCCGTGGAAGTTTCTCCCACAGCGATGAGGACGTCGACGGATTCCGGGGACACAAGATAACCGGCACGCGCCGCGGTCACCGTGTGGTCGCCTGCAGCCAGTTCCAAGGTCGCAGGTGTCAGCTCATCCGAGGCTATGCCGTCGATCGAGATGGAGGCTCCAGCAGGCGTCGAAGTCACTGTGAGGAAGCCGGAAGGCAGCAGAGTGAATCCGGCGTCGGCAGGTGTGTCGCCGTCGATCGAGATCGTTTGTGGGCCGCTGTCGGTCACGTATCCGGCCAGGACCAGCACGACCTCGTGTTCACCTTCGATGAGGCTGAACACATGGGGAGTGACCTCGCCGGTGTCTTCTCCATCGATCCAGATCGCAGCACCCGGAATCGACGATATCACGTTCACCGTGCCGAGCCTCGCCAGCCCGAACTCCACACGCGTCAACTGGGCGGGGGAGACCGCTACGATGCTTTCGCCGGGCGTGACCTGATACCCGTCCAATTCGGCATTCACGCGGAACGAGCCCACTCCCAGGGTGAGAGTCAGAGGTGTCAGCAGTTCGCTGGGAGTCGTTTTCGTTGTTTCGCCCAAGGGCGTGACGGTGACACGAGCGCCGGCCGGATCGGAGACGATTTCGAGGGTGCCGACCGGGGCTTCTCGGCCGCACGAACTCACAAACAGCGAGAGCATCACCGCCGCAAGGGCAAGCAGAAGGATTGTCTTCATGAAAAAACCTTGGGTCAAGGTTGAGCGGGGGTGGCGAACCTTGTCACCAGTGTAGGGTTTGAACTGGCTTCCGTCAACGAACCGGGGCGTTCCCGGGGGGCGTCAGCGTGGTCAATCAAGGGAGCGCGACCTGACATCTGATCGCTGGTAATGCCTTGTTGACATGACAATTTGACGGCCTCGATGTGATTGCCTCGCTCAAGTATATCGACTATGAATGTGGTGTTGCCGTAACATGAATATAATCAACAGTGTATGAATGATCAGAGATCAGCTCACGACAGGTATGGTCTCTGCAATGCTCTCCCCGGAATCCATCAGGAGGATCACTATGAAAAACTGGACCGTCAATGCCGTCGAAGCCCTGCAGCGCGCCCAGCAGGCCGCCTACGATGCCGGCCATGCCGAGCTCACGCCCCTTCACCTGCTTGCGGGCATGCTGGCCGAGCCCGGTCTGGCCGATCGCGTGCTCAAAAGCCTGGAAGTCGACGCCGCCCTGGTGCGCCGCACCGCCGAGAGCGATCTGGCGTCGCTGCCGACCGTCGCGGTGCAGGAGCCGCCGGCCCCTGGACGGGAACTCCAGCAGGTCATGCTCGAGGCCCAGAAGCTGGCCGGCGTCCATGCCGGTGGCATGGTGGGCACCCGCGAGCTGCTGCTCGCCTTGGCCGCCGATCATGGTCGCGCCGGCACCGTGTTGCGCACCTTCGACCTCACAGTCAAACGTGTCGAACAAGCCGTGGCCGCCCTGGGCGCCGACGCCGCCTATGCCGGTGACCACGAGTCGGGCGTCGCCGACGGCGGCGAATCCGCCCTCGACCGCTACGCCCGCGACCTCTGTGCCGCCGCCCGCGAGGGGAAGATCGATCCGGTCATCGGCCGCGACGAGGAGATCCGCCGCGTCATCCAGATCCTCTCGCGCCGCACCAAGAACAACCCCGTGCTGATCGGCAGCCCCGGCGTGGGCAAGACCGCCGTCGCCGAAGGACTCGCGCGTCGCCTCGTGGAAGGCGACGTTCCCCTGGGCCTGCGCGGCAAGACCCTCTACGCCCTGGACATGGCTTCGCTGCTCGCCGGCGCCAAGTACCGCGGCGAGTTCGAGGACCGCCTCAAGTCGGTCATCAAGGAGGTGACCGAGCGCGAGGGCGAGGTGCTGCTGTTCATCGACGAGATGCACACCCTGGTGGGCGCCGGAGCCGCCGAAGGCGCCATGGACGCCTCGAACATCCTCAAGCCCGCCCTGGCCCGCGGTGAACTGCATTGTTTGGGTGCCACGACCATCGACGAGTACCGCAAGCACATCGAGAAGGATCCCGCTCTGGAGCGACGCTTCCAGCCGGTGCCCATCGAGGAGCCCACACCGGAACAAGCGTTGGCGATCCTGCGCGGCCTGAAGGAGAAGTACGAGGTCCACCACGGCATCCGCATCGGGGACGGCGCCCTGGTCGCCGCCGTTCAGCTCGGCGACCGTTACATCAGCGACCGCCAGCTGCCGGACAAGGCCATCGACCTGATGGACGAGGCCGCCTCGTGTCTGCGCATGGAAATCGATTCTGTTCCCGCCGAAGTCGACGACGCCCAGCGCCGTCGTAACCAGCTCGAGATGGAGCGCCTGGCCCTGGCCAAGGAGACCGACCGCCATGCCGTGAACCGGCGCGAGCACATCGAGCGGCAGATCGCCGAGCTCGACGACGAGCTGTCGGGTCTGCGCGCCCGTTGGGAACGGGAGAAGGAAGCCATCGACGCCATCCGCACCGTGCAGGAGGAATTGGAACGTCTGGGCATGGAGATCGAGCGCGCCGAACGCCGCGGCGATCTGGCCCGGGCCAGCGAATTGAAGTACGGCCGCAAGGGTGAACTCGCCGCGGAACTCGAGCGGAACCGTACGGCTCTCGTCGAGCTGCAGGGCGACGCGCCCATGCTCAAGGAGGAGGTGGACGAAGAAGACGTGGCCCGCATCGTCGCCCGCTGGACAGGTATCCCCGTCCAGCGTCTGATTGAAGACGAGGTTGCCAAGCTGCGCGATCTGGAGACACATCTTTCTGCCCGCGTCGTGGGGCAGGAGCAGGCCGTCGACGAGGTGGCCCGCACGGTTCGGCGCGCCCGCGCCGGGCTGGGCGACCGCACCCGTCCCCTCGGCTCGTTCCTGTTCCTCGGCCCGACCGGAGTGGGTAAGACCGAACTGGTCAAGGCCCTCGCCGCCGAGCTCTTCGACGACGAGTCGCGCCTGGTGCGTCTGGACATGAGCGAGTACATGGAACGCCACAGCGTGGCGCGCATGATCGGCGCGCCGCCGGGCTACGTGGGCTTCGAATCGGGCGGCCAGCTCACCGAGGCGGTGCGGCGCAAGCCCTACTCCGTGGTGCTGCTCGACGAGGTGGAGAAGGCCCATCCCGAGGTCATGAACGTGCTGCTGCAGCTGCTCGACGACGGTCGGCTGACCGACGGCCAGGGCCGCGTCGTGGACTTCCGCAACACGCTGGTGGTGATGACGAGCAACCTCTGTCAGGACGAGCGCTTCGCCCCGCTTGTTGATGTGGACGAAACCTCACGACGTGAAAGGGAACAAGAGCTGCTCGCCGAACTCGGCCGCCACTTCCGGCCCGAGTTCCTCAATCGCCTCGATGCGGTGACCCGTTTCGCGGCCCTCGACGCCGGATTGATCCGGCGCATCGTGGAGCTGGAGCTGGGCAAGGTGGCGAAGAACCTCGCTGAACAGGACATGCACCTGAGCTGGAGCGCCGCTGCGGTCGACCGCCTGGCGGAGCTGGGCTACGACCCGCGCTTCGGCGCGCGGCCGGTCAAGCGGCTGATCCAGCGTGAGGTGCAGGATCGGTTGGCCGATACGATTCTCAGCGGAGACATGGGGGCCGAAGGGCGGGTGGAGCTCGTGGTCGCAGGGGGCGGCTTCACTCTCGTTGCGAAGGCCGAGGCGGCGGCCGGTTGATGCGGCCGCCGCCTTGAGCGGCTCAGGCGAAGAACATCTCCGCCGCTTCCATGATGCTCTCCGACAACGTGGGATGCGGATGGATCGTCAACGCTAGATCCTGCCACCGCGCCGCCATTTCGATGGCCAGCGCCGCTTCCGAAATCAGCTCGCCCGCACCGGGTCCTGCCAGGCCTACTCCCAGCACACGATCGTTGGTCGGATCGATGATGATCTTGGTCATGCCGTCGTCGCGGCCGAGGGTCAGGGTGCGGCCGATGCTGCGCCAGGGGATCTTGGCCGTCTTGATCTCGATCTTCTTCTCGCGGGCTTCGGTCTCGGTCAGGCCCACCCAGGCGACTTCCGGATCCGTGAAGCACACCGCAGGAATGCCCCGCGGTTCGAAGGCGGCCGTCTTGCCCGCGGCCACTTCGGCGGCCACGTTGCCCTCGTGGGTCGCCTTGTGGGCCAGCATGGGCTGACCGGTGACGTCGCCGATGGCGAACACGCCCGCCGCCGTGGTGCGGCGCAGGGCGTCGACTTTCACGAACCCGTCCTCCAGTTCGATGCCCGCCTCCTCGAGTCCGATGCCGTCCACGTTGGGACGCCGGCCCACCGACACGAGCACCTGGTCGAACACCTGGCTCGACTGCTCGCCCTTCTTGTCCTCCATGGTCACCGCGACGCCATCGGGCCGCTCTTCGAGACCGAGCACTTTCGTGTTGGTCAGGATGGCTTCGAACTGCTTGTCCAGGCGCCGCTTGACCTGGCTGACGAGATCGCGGTCGGCGCCGGTCATGATCTGGGGGAGCATCTCCACCACGGTGATCTTGGTGCCCAGGGCCGCGTA
>CALEMW010000142.1 GCA_937910695.1 uncultured bacterium | reverse complement strand
CAACAATAGAGGATTGACGCGACCGTCAGGTCGTCGCCTATCCTTGGGTTCGAGAAGACGCGGTCAGTCACACGCAGCGCTGTAGGGGCAATGATCCAGACGGGTTGGCCCCGGTGGTGCCTATTGAGGCTGGGAAGACGCGTTCGGGGCGCCTCTGTGCGAGTACGGCACCCTTTTCTGGCACCGTTTGGCGTGTGTCTTGGCGGTGTTTCGCGTCTTTTCTATGCTGTTATTCCGTTCGTGGGCAGGGGGTAGCGCTCCGTCTTCTCAAGACGGCTAGCGGGGGGGAGTTTGGCGTTGCGGGAAGGGTCTGGCTGCGCCTACTCGCGCTGTGTGACGGCTGGGCGGTGGACGGCGAGCACGTTCCCGGTCGGGCCGAGAACGGCCCGGCATCGCAGCGGTCCGCCGCATGCCGGGCAGCGGAACGGTGCTTTCGTCCGTGGTGTGTGCTCGATCGGGCTGGTTTCGCAGGCCCCGGCGCTACATACGAGTGCGACCAGTTCTTCGTGCGGCACGCGGCAGCCGGAGCCCATGAAGCCGTAGCGCCGGATCCTCATGAAGCCGAAGGGCAGAACATGGAGGAGATAGCGTCGGATGAACTCCATGGTGCCGAGAGTCATCTTCCGGCTTCTCCGGGACCCGGACTTCACGTAGGAGAAGGTGACCGAACCGTTCTGGTCCGAGAGGATGCGGCTGTCGGTGATGGCCGTCCGGAACACGTACGGTGCAAGATAGACGAGGACTCCCTTGCCGTTCTGGCGGACCGCCTGGGAGTCAACGACCCACTTCTTCCGCCAGACCGCCGGATCGATGTGGTGGTGCAGGTTCGCCGCGCGCATCCGCTCGGCGAAGACGCCCTTGAACACCTTGGACAGGGCCTGGCCTGGCGCGTAGAAGCTCTCGCGGGAGGAGCGCCAGAGGCCGCTGGCCTTGTCGAGACCGCCTCCGGGAACGACGAAGTGGATGTGGGGGTGGTACTGCAGCGTGCGTCCCCATGTGTGGAGCACCCCGAAGAACCCCGGCAGGTCTGCCCCGAGATGGCGCGGGTCGGCGGCCAGGCGCTTGAGCGCCGCGGATGCGGCGTCGAACAGGGCGGTGTATCCCGCCTGCGGTTCGTGGAGAAGGAGAGGGTGCAGTTCCTGCGGCACGGTGAAGGTGATCATGAAGTAGTGGGTGGGCAACTGCTCGGCCAGGCGCCGGTCGAGCCATTCGCCGCCCTTGCCGTGCTGGCATGTGGGGCAGAGCCGGTTGCCGCAGGACCGCTCGATGGGGTGGGGCGCGGCACAGTCGGCGCAGTCGAAGACAAGCCAGCCAGCCGCCGGCGTGCCGCAGTGCTGGATCGCGTGGATGGTCTTGATGTGCTGCGCTGTGAGCCGATCCCGGTTCTCGGCGATGTACCGGTCCCCGTGCTCTTGGAAGATGCGCTGGATCGCCCCCTTCATGGGATCTTCCTCATCAACTCGCCCACTGTGGCAACCGCGTCGATCTGCGCGGGCGCGGAGAGGTGGACATAGCGGAGAGTGGTCTCGATATTCTTGTGCCCGAGCTGTTTCTGCAGCACGGTCAAGGGGACTCCCGCCTCGAGCAGGTGGGTGGCGTAGGAGTGACGAAGCGAGTGGATTGAGACGCCCGTCTTGGTGATGCCTGCAATCTCGCGGACGCGACGCAGCCCGGCTTGGGCGGCGCTGGGCGACAGGGCCTTGGCGGTGCCGGCCTCCTCCTTGCCGTTCCGTCCGCGCGCCGGGAAGAGCCAACCGGGGTTGCGGTGCGTTTTCCAGTACTCCCCGAGCATGCGAAGCGTGGCCGGAGGCAGGATGACCTTGCGGTCCTTGGCCCCCTTGCCATGCCTGACATGCAGCAGACCCGCCGCGCGGTCGATGTCCCCCGGACGGATGTGGAGCGCTTCGCTCAGGCGCAGACCACACGAATAGACCGTGCGCAGGAAGCAGTAGAGCCCGGGGTCGTCGATGGGCCGGAACAGCTGGGCGACCTCCTCGCGAGTGAGGATGGCCGGTTCGGTCATCTCCCGCTTGCTCCGCGCGGTCCGCAGCACCTCCCAATCCTGCTTGAGGATGTCGTGGAACAGGAAGCGCAGGACACGGTAGAGGATGCGCCGGGAACTGCCGTTCAGCGTCTCGTGCCGGTCCAGCATGAACCGCCGGACTTCCTCGGCGGTCATCAGCGATGGTGGCTTCCCCACATCCCGGATCAGGATGCGCACCTGCCCGGCATATGTCACCGCCGAGCTTCTGGACAGACCAGTGAGGACAAAGGAGTCGATCACGTACTTGTACCAGGCATCTGGCGAGTGGATGTCGAAGCTGGCATCCGACAGCGGGTTCGATGGAGTCGGGACGGGGAATGCTTGGGCACACATGGCACAGTCCTCTTGTCGCGTTGGACAGATCCCGACCCGCAGGCCGGGGCGAAGAGGTAGTGTGTATCGTCTTTGCCGATTCCCCTCAGCAAGGAACAGGGCCAATGCGCCCTGCCGCGTAGCGGCTTACTCGAACACCGGGCTTCCCATCGAAGGCGGTTTCGAGCAGAAAACCGGCATTTCGCTAGGAAGTGAGTCCCTTACTCTGCCTGGAGATCGCCTGCGGTCCAGCGGACGCAGCGGCCGTTGAAGCGACCGTACTCGCGCCACTGTCGGAAGGCGGTGCC
>CALEMW010000141.1 GCA_937910695.1 uncultured bacterium | reverse complement strand
GAGGTCCAAAGGTCGATGCCCGCAACCATGAGTGCGGCTGCGCTCTTGGAATGATCGGCGTGTGAGTGCGTTACGCATACGCCTGCGATGCCCGAGAGGGTGAAGTCGAGGCGCCTGCGGATCTCCGGGAGAGGGAGCCCCGCTTCCAGCAGCAGCCGGGTTTTCCCGGACTCCACGAGGTATAGATTGCCGCGTGAGCTGCTGGCAAGCGGGGTGAAGGAGATCATCAGAAGCCTGCATCCTCGGGCAGGTCGTCGAACTCAGCGTCGGGCATCTGCGGCTCAGGGGTGGCGGTCGGGATCTGCGTGGGCTCCAGGGGCTCTGAGTTGGGTGTGTGGGCGGGCGTCACGTCGATGGCCGCATCTTCCGCTTCCATGGCCTTCGAAGCGTCCGGGCCAAGGGGAACGAGCCCGCCCGACAGGAGCGCCCGCAGGGCTGTCTTCCTGGCCATTTTGGCATAGTCTGTCTTCCACGCCGGGCCGTCGTCGCCGCGTGCCCGACGAGCTTCAATCTGCCGGAAGGAAAGGATCTCCATGACCTTGCTGCCATCCTTCATTTCTGCGACAGCGTAGGCGGCCACCAACTCTTCATCGCTGCGGTCGATGTCGAGAGCATACTTGTGGATGATCTCAGACGGCTCCAAGCTGGCGCTCCAGAGCCCGCGGTCGATCTCCCCCTGATAGACCGCCTGGGCGTTGATCCTGGCGACTTCCTTGGAACGGCGGGCGAGGTCAGCCAACCCCTTGTAGCCCAGCATCAACGAACACTGCATTTCCTTGCGGGGAGGAGACGACCCCTTGATGGTGGTGCTGCGCGCTATGAGGTACGCGTGGCCCTTCGGCCCGGACGGCTCGAGCCCCAACTCGGCAGATAGCATCAGGCAGGCACCAAGGCTGGCCGGCGTGCATTCTGCAAGTTTCGGGTTGCGCCCGGCCTCGACCAGCACGATCTGGGCGAATCGCTCAGGGCTCACCGTCTTGAGCTTGGTGATCTTCGGCATGATGAGGTCAAGCAACTGCTGGACCTTGCCTCGGCGCTCGGCCATGGCCGCATTGGGCTGGGTCGTGAGTTGCTGGTTGCTGCTGCTCATTGTGCTCCCTCCATTTTCCTGTTCGCTGCTACACCGAGAGCATAGCCGAACCAGCGCACGAAAGCAACAGAATTGTTGATTGCTTGCCCTGAATATGCCATACTTGTTGCAACAGGCAGAGGAGGTCAGCAATGGAAGCAACACGGAAGGCGATCAGGATCAAGCGAGTCGAGAAGGGGTGGAGCCAGGGTGATCTGGCGCAGGCGTCAGGGGTCAGCATCGGCACGATCGGGCGAATCGAGCGGGGACGGCCTTGCACGTCGAAGGCGCTGGACGGTATTGCGGCGGCCTTCGGCTGCTCCGTGGGTGAGCTGCTGTGAGCTGGAGTGGCGTGCCAGCAGGGCAGACGGCGCTTGCGCTGGAATCTGGGCCAGACTGGGTCGTATACGTCCTATGCGATCCGAGGGTCGACGATCCCGTGCTTCGGATTCGGTACGTTGGATTCACTAGCAAGCGGCCAAAGCTACGGCTGGACGCGCATTTCAGCGAAGCCCGAAACGGAGGCCGAACCTACAAGTGCAACTGGGTGCGCGAGTTGATGGCTGAAGGATTGCTCCCCATTATGGAGATCGTCGATCCCGGAAGTGCTGAACGGCCATGGGCCAACACGGAAATCGCATGGATCAAGCACTTCCGCGACATGGGTTGTCATCTCGCCAACGGGACGGATGGCGGGGATGGTCGGCTCGGCCAGATCTGTTCTGAAGCCACAAGGGCCAAGATGTCCGAATCGCACCGAGGTATTCCGTGCAGCCCTGAATCGAGGGCGAAAATCTCGGCATTTCACAAGGGAAGGAAGCCGACACCGGAAACGAGGGCCAAGCTCTCGGCGGCGCAGCAATGGCGCGGGGAAGATGCTGAGTTCCTTGCCCGCCTTGGAGCGGCCGTGAAGGTCGGCATGGCGAAGCCATGGGTCAGGGAGCACCTGTCGGAAGTCCGCAAGGGTATGAAAGCGAGCCCAGAGACGCGGGCCAAGCTCTCCATGGTACAAAGAACGAGGAAGCGCAAACCCCACAGCCTAGAGACACGGGCCAGAATCTCCACGGCGCACACCGGAAAGAAGCTCAGCAAGGAGCACAAGGCGAAGCTCTCCAAGTCAAGCGCTGGCCGGAAGCAAAGCCCTGAAACGATAGCGAAAAGGATGGAGACGATGAGCGAGAAAAGGGAAGCGAAGAAAGCTACTCCTCGACCTTGACCGTCAGCACCGGGCAGACCCCGTCGACGATCAGTTTGATGGTCTGCGATCCGCAGTCGCTCAGCTTCACGACCGACTCCGAATTGTCCACCCACACGGGAGCCGAGAGCCCGTAGTGCGCGCCCAGGACCCGGATCAGATCCATGCCGGCGTTGGTCTCCGCCCCTCGGTTGAGCCCACTTCCGTAAGGCACGCCGTCCACAAGCATGTCGCAGCAGGGCTCTTGCCCGCCTGACAGGAGCGACCGGAACAGACGGAAGGACACGGCCCCGAACATTCCGTTGACCCGCCGCTCGAGCAGCGTCCCCTGTGCCATCTGGAACCTGTCGAGCAGGAAAAGATCCCGGTCGATCTGTTCGATCTCGCCGGCCAGCGCCTTCTGCTCGGCGCCCAACTCCCCGATCCGGGCATGGGCCTTCGCCGCAGCGTCCAGCCGTGCCAGGTCATCCATGAGCCCCTTGCGCTCTGCGGTGATCGCCGAGGTGTCCACCTGGCCGGCGTTGGCCTCAGCGATCCTCCGGTCAATGCTGGCGATCATCTCGCCGAGGTCGGCGATCTCCTGATCGAGCGGGTGCGGCTGGGCGTCCACCGCCTTCGCCTCGGCCTCCCGCTTCACAGCCACGGCCCTGTGCTCGGCCTCCGCCTCCGCCGCTGCCTCAGCCTGCTTGCGGTTGCTCTCCGCCTCTGCCCGCAGCTGCCCAGCCGCAGCGACCGCCGCCTTGCCCAGCTCCCGGATCTTGCGCAGCGCATCTGCTCTGGCGGTGTTCGATCGCTCCGTGGCCTCGGCCACGACGTGGGCCGGCAGGGCTTGCGAACAGGTCGGGCAAATGCCCTCGATGGCGGGAACGGCCGAGAAAGCGGCGAACTCCTCGCGCAGCTTGGCGGCCGCGGCCTCGTGGCCCGCGGCGTCTTTCTCTGCCCGCTCGGCCTGGCGCAGCAGGCTGGCAGCGTCGTTTGCCGCGTTGCCAGCGTCGATGCTCACTGCGTTGGCTCTGCGTCGCAGGCCAACCACAGCCTCGCTCTTGTCCCGCGCCCGCTTCTCGTCAAGGTCCGCCCGGGACACGAGCAAGGCCGACCGCTCCTTGCGCAGCTCGCCTGCCAGCGAGCCGGCTGCGGCATTGGCGATCTCTTCATCGATCTCTGCGATCCGGGCGTCGATGGCCGCCCGATTGAGCTTCTCTGCGCCCTGGGTCTGCCGCAACAGCTCATCGACCCGGGCAGGGATCTGCTCTGCCTGGGGGGCGACGACCTTGCGCCGGGCTACGATGGCCTTGCGATGGTCGTCCGGGCTGCGCTTGCCCAGGATTCCCGGCAGGGGGGCCAGCGCAGGGTCAGAGGCCATCACGTCGGCGTCCATGAGATCGCCTGCGAGGTCCAAGAGCACTGCTCGCTGCTCCTTCCAGTGGAGCGAGGCGAAGGCGCCCGGACTGGACACGAGCCGCCACGTTGCCTCCGGGGCGATCCTGGCAATCGTCTCTTTCCACTCCTTCTCCAATATCGGCACGCCGTCGACAGCGTACTCATTGACGTGGCCGGTCAGCTCAGCCTCGGGGGCGCCCCTCTTCTTCGTCCACTTCTCGCTGTAGGTTTTGCTGATAGTGACGGCCTCGCCATTGACCTGCAGGCGTGCAGTGACGCCGTGGGCGAGCTTGTGCAGGGGCTCGCCATCCGGGCCGAGCGTCTTGAGGGCGAAGTCGGCCCTGCCTGCGCTGTCCTTGCCCGTGAGCAGCCAGCTCCATGCGTTGAGCAGGGTGGTCTTGCCCGTGCCGTTGTCGCCGCGGACCTCGGCGTTTCGGCCTTCGGGGGCGAAGGTGACGGCGGTTGCGCCTTGGAAGTTTTGGAGCGCGAGCTCCAGGAGTTCGATCTTCATGCGTCTCCTCCATCGAGAACAAAGGGGCACTCGGCACGGAGGTTGTATGCGGTCCCTGCCCCGCAAGCCAGAATCACCTTGCCATCGCCCGGAACAGCCATGGCGCAGCGGAGCACATTGCATGGAGATTCGTTTGACGAAGTAGACCCGCCCCCGCTTCCGTCGTCATACTGGCTCGAGCTACCGCTGAATAAGTGAACAAATGGGCAAAATTGGACGTACCAATTCTTATTCCACCCCTTCCAAAGGCTTCCGTTTTCATCCACCCATGCCTGGCGCATGGAATCGATTGCCTTCTTGATGGCCATCGCGTCTCCTCCTTCGGTATTCGGCCCTGTGGTGAAGGTAGCAGAAGCACAAAGACTTGCAAGGTGGAATTATGCGCTTGCATCACAATGTGGATGCTTGTAGGCTAGACGGCATAACCTTGGAGGAGGTAGGCGGATGGCTTCTGGAGATGGAACGATCGGATTCGTGCCAGGCAGTGAGATGCTGGAGCGCATCGAGGCGCATCGAAAGCGCATGGCGTCAGAGCGGCCAGGTGCCAAGGTGAGCCTCTCGGATGCTCTGCGCAACCTGATCCTCGTCGCGCTGGAGCAGGAAGAAGGCGAAGTGACGGACGAAGAATAGCCGTGGGCAGAGGAGGAAGGTGGATTCGTCGCAGCGCCGAGTTCCACGCCCACCCTGAATTTGTCGCTGCCGGACAGTACTCCATGCAGGCCATGGACTCGGTACAACGGATCGCTGCGTGGCTTCGGTCCGAGGACGGGTCGATACCCGAGGACATGGCCACGGGTCGCCAGCTCGCAGCATGGGCAATCCTGCCGACGCTGACGAAGAAGTTTGACCAGGCGATCGACGGGCTGTTCGCCCAGGGGCTTCTGGTTCGAGCAGACGGCCGCGTGCAACAGCGCGAAGACGTTTTCCAAGAAGCCTTCAGGGTCGACAAAACTTTGTCGATTCGCGAGGAAAGGCGTCAGCAGAAAAAACAGGGGCTTGCAGACGTTTCCACGCGTGGAGAGCCGTGGAAAAAGCGTGGGGATGCCGTGGAACACGCTCTTTCCACGGACTTCCACGGCGATACGAATACGAGTACGAGTACGATCACGAAAGAAGATAAGAGGGGGAATCTTCCGACGGCTGCCGCCGTCGAGGGGGATGCTTGCGCATCGCCCCAGGGCTCGCTGTTCGGCACGAAGGAAGAGAAGCCGGCCAAGCAGCCCCGCTCCCCCCGCTTCGTCGCCGCCACCTACGACCCCCTCGGGGCCGAGAGAATGCCTGCCGGCTATGCCGACTGGGCATGGGCCCATCTGCTTGAGCCCGCGTGGGAGACGCTTCGAGCGAACAACGCCGGCAGCCGGCTCGGCCCGTGCGGCAAGTCGAGCCCTGCCGCCAAGTCGGAACTGAGCTCGCTGCTCAAGGCCCACGGGACCGCAGGCGTCAACATCCTGGCCCATGCCCTCGGCCGCAACGACTGGCTGATGGGCCGCAGGGGCGAGTTCCACGGGCAGCCGCTCGGTGCAGGTTGGGTCTTCGCCACCGTTGACCAGCGCACCGGCAAGCCCCGATGGGCCGCCATGCTGGCCGAGTCTGGAGCGAGCACCGTCGCCGGAGCCATCGGCGCTCCCCCGTTCATTGTGGCCGGGCAGGACTTCTCCGAGCTCGACGCCGAGCGTCGGAGGATCGTCGAGAAGAACCGCCAGGCCATGGGTGCAATTCAGATCGTGGAATTCGCAAAGGATCTGCTCGAAGATCAAAGGGGTTGCTTCGATGAGTGAAACGACGGAAATGGACTTCAGGAAATCCATGGAAGAATGGAAGCGGTCGCTAGAACTGAGCCGGAAGGTGTGCAGGATATGCAGAGTGGCGGTTTCAGGGGAGGGAATCTGCGCAGAGTGCGACGCCAAAGAGAAGGAGCAAAAGGCCAAGGAAGACGCATGGCGCCGCCGCTCCGACGCAGAACACGAGGTTGAGCCGCTGGCCCGGTTCAACGAGACGCAGATCGTCAAGACGCCAGCCAGCATCGAATCGCCCGACTTTCCCCGGGACGAGTGGAGCGCCTGCGCCCTCGACTGGGCCCGCAAGTGGCGCCCTGGCGACCCCGGAGCGTGGGTGTTCGGCAGCGTGGGCAGTGGCAAGACCACGATCGTTGCCGCGCTGGTCGAGCGAGCACGCCGCAACGGCGAGACGGTGTGCGTTTGCTCGCTCCAGAACATGGTCGGAGGAATGCTGCGGCTGAGGTTCGGCCGGGAGTCGGACTCGGCCAGATACTATGAGCGGGCGATGCGGGTGCTGCGGGACGTGACAGTGCTTGTGCTGGACGACGTGCTCGCCAGCAATCTGAACCGGCCGGAGGTGGACGAGCTGCTCGCAGTCCTGAATGCCCGATGGGGCAACGGCAACCAGATCATCGCCACGGCAAACGTCGAGCGGGGCCCTGGGCTTGTTGAGGCCATCGGATGGTGGGGCAAGGAGGACAAGAATTGCGCCGAGCGGATCACGAGCCGGCTGTCAGCTTTGACCGGGGCGGAGGTCCCCTGTTTCTATCCGGGGGACCGCAGGACCGGAGCGTATAGCGAGGTGGAGGCCCGGGGTCTGCGCAAGCGGCTGCTCCAGTGGAGGGCTGCGGCCTAATGTCTTGCGATTGCCCGGCGAACAGGCCGATCCCATGAGTTTTGCCCCTAGCACAACCGCGCACCCAGGCTACAATACCCGCATGAGCAGCGAACGAAACACCCGAGTCCTCCGCTGGTATCGACCAGAGGAGAT
>CALEMW010000140.1 GCA_937910695.1 uncultured bacterium | reverse complement strand
ATCCGCGAAGGTTACTTCACGAGAGCCATCTTGTTCACCACGGTGCTGTTGCCCGCGCGAACCTCGTAGAAGTAGACACCGGAAGCAACCGCGTCGCCGCGATCGCTGGTGCCGTTCCACGTGGTCGAGTAGGAACCAGCGTCGTAGTTCTCGTTGACCAGAGTCCGAACCTTCTCGCCCCGGACGTTGTAGATCGTGATCGCGACGTCGCCGGAGCGAGGCACGCTGAACTTGATCTCAGTCGTCGGGTTGAACGGGTTCGGGAAGTTCTTGGCGGTCAGAACGCCAGGAACCTGCGCTGCGGTCGGAGCACCGAGGAGATGACCGAAATCGAGGAGGATTTCAGCCAAAGCATCGGTACGGGCAGCCGTAATGGCAGCAGCCGTGTCGGGCACGAAGCCCTGGGGCGTGTACCAGTACATGAGGTCCACAGGGAAGTAGACCACGTTGGAGCCCGCGTTGAAGTTCTGCACACCAGCCGCAAGCGTCGGGTAGGCGCCAACGGCGTCCCACTCGGCGATCCGGACTGCGGAGCCAGCAGCTTCGACGGCGTCGAAGGTGTTGAGCGCCGGGCAGCTACCGTAAGCGATCATGTCGGTGTTGTAGTTCGCATGTCCGCCATTGGCGACCATCACGGGAGCCGTCTGGCCACCGATCAGACCACTGACGTTGTGCTGAAGGTAGTTCACCGACAACCAGGTCGAAACGAAGTTCGAACCGGCGGTGCCCTGGTTGGTCATGAGGTCGAACACAATGTTGTCGCCCGTGGCCAGCAGGTTCTTCCCAGGCAACCAGGTGTCAAGCAGGGACAGGTCGTCGGACTTGTCACTGTTGATGTCATTCTGGTTCAGGGAGTAGCTGCTCAGGTTACCGAAGGTGTAGAGCATCGTATCGTAGTACTGGATCTGAATGCTTGTCGCACGCGAACCCAGACCATTGGACACACCCGAGGAAGGAGCGTTGACATAGTAAGTGTCAAAGTCCTGGCCCTCGGTGAAGCCCAGCTCCATCAATGAACGGATCCACTCGTTCTCGCCGCCACGGCCACCGAAGTCGTTGTAGAACAACATATCCGGTTGGTCGCCAGGAACGGCGGAGAACATCGTGGGCAGACCGTGCACAATGTTGCTGCTCGGCCAGTCGAAGTTAACGTAGCCCGGGTCGCCCGGGTACACACCGTAGCCGGACAGGTCGCCGGGGAGGGTCGTGGTCCCGATGTTGCCTAACTGGTTATCCTGGGCCTTGATGTAATAGTGAATCACATCGCCCGGGAAGAAGAAGCCAGCATCCGGAAGGTCGAAACCGTAACGATCCGGAACAACAACTCCGGTGGTCGTGAACACGGTATCACCAAGCACAGGATTAGCAGCAACAGCCGTACGTTCGGCAGGACCGAACAACGGGTTTGCTTTCATGACCCAGTGCAGCTCTGGCCGGCTGTTCAAAACAGCACCAGGACGAACGGCCGTGACATTGTAGGTGATCGAGTCACCAGGTTGGATCGCGGCGTAAGTGTCGCCGAGAATGTCGTTGGCCATGTCGAACCGGATGGAGTTATTGGCCAGGACGGCATAGTCGATCACGCCGATGTCCGGGAAGTTGTCCTGGGCCATCTCCAGCTCACGCGTGGTGATGGCAGGACCATCGATCTGGAAGATCGAGAACGCGATGTTATCGAAGTACGGAGCAGGAGTACCGTCGGTCCCACTCAGACCCCAGATCCAACCCAGCTCGTAGATACCGAGAGCCAGCTGAACCTTGGTCGGAGTGTTCTCGATCAGGTCGTTCACGCCCTGCGTGACACGGCCATAGGTACCGTTGTTGCTGTAGTACACGAAGTTACGGTCGTTCCAGCCGGACCACGTGACGCCGTCAGACGTCGAACGCACGTGCCAGACATAGAACATACCGTTGCCGATCGGCAGATGGGGGTACACGCCGAACACGAAGTTCGCACCAGCGTGAGTGCCGCCCAGGGGGTTGCCGAGTTCGTCGGACCAATCCAACTCGGGAGACCAAACCTCGTTCTGGGCATGGAGGGTCGGCCCACCGCAACCACCGGTCAGGTTATGGGTGTACGATCCCGGACCGTAGGTCCACGAAGTACCCAGAGTACCACCGGTGCAGGGCACGACAACGCCGTCATCGACGAAGGCGACCTGGGGGGTCTGGTTCAGGGTACAGGGATCGATCGATTGCAACTGCGGCCACACCTTGGCGAAATCGCCAACGGCAACCGGGAAGGCAATCTGCCAGTTGGAGGTGATCATGCCCGACTCGAAATCATCAAGCGTCGAAGGCAGCCCGTTGGTGCCACTGACGGCGATGTCGTCGATCTGGGAATGACCGGAAGTCGGCCACAGGCAGTCACTGTCGGACCAACCACCATCGGAGGTGGCACGGAAGCGCAGGTGCACTTCGTTAGCGCCAGGACCGACCAGGTCAGCAGCCGCAACAGTGAACACCACGTTAGCGACTACGGGAGTCCAGACACCGGCAACCTTGGTGCTGCCGTTGTAGGTACCGACAGTTGTGAAACCGCCAGCACTTTCGTGTGTCAGGTACAGGTAGTCGTAGCCGGGCTCGTTGTCGTAGTTAGCCGTGAAGGCCACCGTGACGTTGGTCGCGATACCGTTGTCGAGAACGGTGCCGGTCCAGTCCAGGTATTCTTCGTAGCTGTTGCCGTAACCCTCAATCGGATCGCCAGCGCCACAGGATGCGAACACTTCGCCGCACCAGATCGCGTTGGTACCGGTCGGGCTGTTGAACATCGAAATGTTCCACAGCTCGAGGGTCTTGGCTGTCAGGTCAACGCCAAACCAGCCTTCATCATCGGGCAGGGTCGGGTTGATGTCATTCTGAAATTCACCGGTACCGTTTCCGCCACCAAGCAGGTAAACAGTATCGGCCTTGGCGCTGGCGATGCCATTGCTGGTCAGGACGTTATTTTCATAACTACTGTCAGCAACGTGGTACCCCTGGATCCGGTTCACACCGGAAGCCATAGCGGTACCCGCAACGAGAATCAGAGCCAAGCAAACGAGAGTGAGTTTCCTCATACTTTCCCCCCATCGCTGAACGTGTCATCAGATGGTGCAGGTGAAAGTTAATTTCCCGCCGCCCGCGAGTGCGCGCAACGAGACACCAACAGAGCAGGCAGATCGCTTTCACGACCGATCACGATGAATGACGGTTCCCGGAGGATCCGTCTTCCACTATGAGCGGCGCAGGGTGACTCGCAATTACAAGCAAGAGTGTCAAGTTAATTAAGGACTTACTTGTGAGTGGAATCGGGCGCAACGTCACACAGTGGAAAGCTTCTGCCCTTGAGTCGCACGGATGAGAGTACCCGAAACCCACAGCCGAGTCAATAGTATATGTCAAAAAAATCCGGACCCCTGGAGAGGGTCCGGATCTGGCCACAACAGGACAACGTCATAAAAAACTCACGAAGATGACAAATTCTCAACAGGGGCCACCACAGAGATATCGGCATAGCTAGCAAACAGTCCCTGGATTTCCCCTAGGAATACCTTCCGCAAATCCCTGAGCTCATCATCCTCCACGTTGACCCTGACCGAATCAAAAAAACCATCGATCAAAGGGCCCAGTCCGGAAAGAATCCTGAAAACAACGGAATAATCACCCTGTTCTTCGGCTCGAGCCAGGTTCGGGGCAGCCTTGGAGACCGCGGACAGCAGAGCTTGCTCTGCCGGTTCCGGCAGCTCACTCAGGTCTTGGCCGTCAGGCCCACGACCACCCGCCAGCCAACGATCCCTGCAGGAGGGAAGGCCTTCGCTGGCGAGCAGGTCGCCCTCGAGGATGTTCTGACAGCGTTTGACGCCCCGGGCCAGTTTCAGGAAATCCTCCTCAGTGCGGAAACCTTCGAGGGCTTCGGCCCATGCCGCGGCGTCCACAGGGTCGCCGCCGTGGACCGGCAGCGTCGCACGGACAACCTCAGGCGCCAGACCCTTCGCCACGAGCAGGCCGTCGAGGCGTGTGGTCACGAAGTCCAGCAGTTCACGTCGCGCAGCCCCCAAAGCGTCCTTGTCAGTACGATCAGCGAACCCGCCGAGAGCCTGTTCCAGCATGGTGCCCATCTCGACCCTCGCTTGCAGATTCTCGATGATCCGCAGAACCGACAGGGTGTGACGGCGCAGGGCGTATGGGTCCTTGGCGCCGGTCGGGACGAATCCGGCGAGCCAGCAGCCGGCCATGGTGTCGAGACGGTCCGCCACCGACAGCACGGCGCTCGCCCGATCGGCCGGCAGATCATCCGCCGCCGAGCGGGGACGGTGATACTCTTCGAGGATCATGCAGACTGCTGGGCTCTCCCCGGCCCGGGCCGCATACCTCGCTGCGATCACGCCCTCGAGCTTCGTGAACTCCTTGCCGTCCTTGATCATCTCGGTGACCATGTCGAACTTCGCGATGGACGCCGCCCGCTTCAGCGCGGCAGGATAATCGCCTTCGCCGAATCCGTGCTCCCAGAGCCACGGAGCCAATGCGGCCACCCGCCCCAGCTTGTCCTTGACCGAGCCGTAGCCTTCCAGCCACGTCACCTGGGCCAGATCCGAGGTATGCTCGTCGGGAGATTTCTTCTGATCGAATTCCCAGTAAAACAGGGCGTCGCTCAAGCGGGCCCGCAGGACGCGCTCATTGCCCCTGCGCACATTGTCCAACGCGTGACCGTCGCCGTCACGGCAGGCCAGGAAGCTGGGCTTCAGGCCACCCTCCGCAGATCCTACGGCGAAATACCGCTGATGGGCCTTGAGGGCCGTCACGATGACCTCGGCGGGGAGCTCGAAGAACGACTCGTCATAACTGCCGAGGAACGGTGTGGGGTGCTCACAAAGGTCCACCACCTCGTCCAGCAGCTCCTCGTCCTCACGCCAGAACGAGCCTGGGGCGCCGGCCAGGATTTCAGTGATCCCGGCGACGATCATGGACCGACGCTCGACCTGGTCGACGATCACACCATGGGCGCGGAGCACGTCCGCATACACGCCCGGCTCCGCTACGTCCACCTCAACGCTGTCCGCGAGGGTGCGATGCCCCCGTGTGGCTCTCCCGGAGATCACGCCTGCGAATTCCATGGGCACGATATCCTCCCCCAGCAGTGCGACGAGCCACTGCACGGGGCGGGCGTATTCAAGATCGCTGGTCCCCCAGCGCATCGTCTTGGGAAACGGCACAGCAAGCAGCAGCAAAGGCAACTCCTCGCCCAGAATGTCCTCGGCGGAGCGCCCCGCTATCGAGATCCGGGCGCCGATGAACCTGCCGCCCTTTTCATCGGCGACTTCATAGGCGTTGGCCAGGTCGACACCGTTCTTGCGGGCGAAGCCTTCGGCCGCCTTGGTGGGCCGGCCTTCGGTGTCGTAGGCCACCTGCAGAGGCGGCCCCTTGATTTCGATTTCACGGTCGTCCTGGCGTGTCTGAAGTCTATCGATCATCACAGCCAGACGTCTGGGGGTGGCCATCACGCGGACCCCGTCGTGAGTGAGACCGGCCTCGGCCAACAGCTTGATGACGCCCCGGCTCACGTGTTCCCGTTCGATGGGCAGAAAACGGGCCGGCAATTCGTCGGTCCCGACTTCGCAGAGGAAGGATCGTTTCGTCTCAGCCATGGTTGGTGTCCTCCCGGCCCAACAAGGGGAATCCCAAGGCCTCCCGCGAAGCCAGATAGCCCTGGGCCACGGCCCGCGCCAGGGCGCGGACCCTCTTGATGTAGCCCGTCCGCTCTGTGACGGAGATCGCCCCACGCGCCTCGAGCACGTTGAAGAGGTGGCTGCACTTGATGACGGCGTCGTAGGCCGGGTACACCAGCTCCGCGTCGATGAGGGTTCGGGCCTCCCGCTCCTTCTCATCGAAGTTGCGGCGATAAGTCTCGACGTCGGCGTGTTCGAAGTTGAAGGCGGAGAATTCCCGCTCGAACTGCCCCATCACGTCTCCCCAGGTCAGCCCGCCGCCCCACTGCAGGTCCTTCACATGCTCGACGCCCTGGGTGTACATGGCCAGCCGCAGCAGGCCGTAGGTCAGCTCCACCGACACGGGATTCAGCTTGAAGCCCCCCACCTGCTGGAAGTAGGTGAACTGGGAGATCTCCATGCCGTCGATCCACACCTCCCAGCCCAGGCCGCTGGCGCCGAGGGTGGGCGACTCCCAGTCGTCCTCCACGAAGCGGATGTCATGCTCGCGGGGCTCGATACCGATGGCCCGCAGGGATTCCAGGTAAAGCTGCTGCGAGTCGCCGGGGTTGGGCTTGAGGATCACCTGATACTGCAGGAATTGCTGCACCCGGTTGGGATTCTCACCGTAGCGGCCGTCCTTGGGCCGTCGGCTCGGCTCCACGTAGGCCACCTTCCAGGGCTCCGGTCCCAGGCTCCGCAAAAACGTATTGGGATTGAACGTCCCCGCCCCCACTTCCGAGTTGTAGGGCTGGACGATCACGCAGCCCTGGTCGCTCCAGAACTGCTGCAGCCTGGCGATCATCTCCTGATAGACCATCATCGCGCTTCACTCTCCCGGGCCGCTGCCCGTGGGTCGTCGGTCCGGCGTTTCCGCAGCAGGTCGAGGGCTGCGGGGAGCCGATACATGGGAACATGGTAGGTCATGAACCGGTGCAGGAGGATTCCGATCTCCCTGCGGCGGAGCCGATCCCCGTCAATGTCGGGGTCGGCGTCGAAGGTGTCGGCAGCCAGCCTGCGCAGGGCCGCGAGGGAGTCTCGATCGAGTGGACGTCCCGCCGCGCCGGCACCCGTCGCGACACAGCGGCGGCAAATCAAGCCGCCGCTGGCGGCGCAGAACCGCAGACCGCGATCGTCGACCGCGTCTGGTTCGCCACATTGGGCGCAGAATTCCAGTTCGGGCGTCATGCCGTGCAGATTCAGCAGACCCATCTCGAAGGCGTAGAACTGCGAGGCGCCGCTCCCGGAAGCCGATGACGATAACACCCGCCGGAAGCGGCGGCAAAGGTCGAAGAGCCCCAGATCGCGCTCGTCGCCGGGGCGGCAACGGTCCACGATGTCCACCGCGGCCAACAGGTATGCCGTGCGTTCCAAATCGAGGGGCTGATCTGCGGCGTCTTCGAGAATCTGACCGCCCTTGAGATACTGCAGTTCCCGGTCCGGACGCAGGCTGAACTCCACGTCCACGAGACGGCCGGGACGGACCAATGGCCTGAGCACCGACCGTTCGCCGCGCGCTCCTTTGGCGATGACCTTCACATAGCCATGGTCTGCGGTCAGTAACGACGCCAGAACACTCGTCTCGCCCGTCGGCCAGGTCCGCAGCACGATGGCGTGGGAAGCGGCCGTCGGACGTGGCAACACGCCCATGTCAGACCGCCCCGCCCTTCAACATCAGCGTCGCCATACCCAGGTAGATCACAATGGCCATCACGTCGTTGGACGTGGTGATGAAGGGCCCGGTCGCCAAGGCCGGATCCACTCCGAGTCTGTGCAGCAGCAGGGGAACCGCGGTGCCGACCATGGCCGCGAAGATGATCACCGTGAGCATCGAGACCATCAGCACTAAGGCCAGGCCCTCGTTCCCCACCACCAGACGAGCCACGACATAGAGACACAGCGCAATCAGACCACCGGTCATCACCGACGTCGCCAGTTCTCGGATGAGGTACTTGCTCAGGTTGTAGACGTCGACCTCGCCGGTGGCGAGTCCTCGCACGACCACCGAGGACGTCTGGATCCCCGTGTTGCCCCCCATGGCCATGATCGCCGGAATGAAGAACGACAGGGCCACGACCTTGGCCAGCGCGTCTTCGAAGTGGGACATCAAAAACACGCACCCGATCTGCCCCACCAGAGCCGCCAGCAGCCAGGGCATGCGGGCGCGGGCCACTTTCAACGGCGAGGTCTCGCCCAGGTCTTCCCGGGTGCCGGCGAAGTGCCCGAAGTCCTCGGTGGCTTCCTCCTCCATGACGTCGAGCACGTCGTCGGCGTGGATCACGCCGCGCAGCTGGCCGTCGGCGTCGACCACCGGCAGGGTCAGCAGGTCGTGCGCCATCACGAACTGGGCCACCTGTTCCTGGTCGAGGTCCACCTCCACGTGGTGGGGGTCTCCCTCCATGACCTTGATCACTGGCGTCGACCAGGGCTGCATGAGCATTTCGACCAGAGGGATGCGGCCCACGAGTTGTCCGTCCTCGTCGGTCACATAGATGAAGTGCAACGCCTCGCGGTCGTCCTCGTCCATGGCGCGCACGGCCTTGACGACGTCGAGGCAGATGGCGGTTTTATCGACCGTGATGAACTCCTTGGCCATCAGGCCGCCCGCAGTGTCGGGGTCGTACTGCAGGAGTTCGGTCACTTCGTCGCGCTCTTCGGGCTCCATGGCCGCAAGGACTTCGCGGGCCTGATCCGCATGCATTTCGCCCACGACGTCGGCCGCTTCATCCGAGGGCATCTCTTCGATGAGGTCGGCGACGGCGTCGATGCTGAGCAATTCCATCAGCACGCCGACGCTGCGCTTGTCGATTTCGACGAGCACGTCCGAGGCGAGGTCGAGGGGCAGCAGCTGGATCACGCGGGCGGTGTCGCCAAAGCTCAGAGGACGGACGATCTCCGAGAGGTCGCCGGGGGCGAGATCGCGGGCCACGGCGGCCAGCTCTTCGTCCCTCCCCTCGTCGAGCAGGGTTTCGAACAACACGGCGTGTTCGTGCCACTGTCTGCCGAGCTGGGCGGGATCCAGGAAGGGATCGTCCGTACCTTCCGTCTCAGGGAAACGCCCTCCGTTGTCATCGGTCATGCACCCCCACCTCCTTCATCGGTCTTCGTCCCTTGTGCGTGTTCCGCGAGGATGTGCGCATCGCCGTCCGACACCACGGCGCCGCCGGATATGATCAGCCGGATTCCGTCTTCCACGCTCATGTCGAGGAAGATCGCGTCGGCGCGGGGAATGAGCAGCAGATAGCCCGAGGTCGGGTTCGGCGTCGTCGGCAGAAAGACGTGGACCAGATCCTGATCCTCGTCGTCCCTGGTCAAAAAGCCCAGCGCCCAGAGGCCTCGACGCGGATATTCGAACATGACGACTTTCTGGAAGGCCCGGCGTCCGCTTCCCAGAAACACTTCGGCGATCTGCTTCACGGCCGCGAAGATCCCCTTCACCACCGGAATGTTGTGGAACAGCTTCTCGAACAGGTCGAAGAAGGCCTTGCCGATGAGATTCCGCGACACGAGACCGACCACGACGATCAGCGTCAGGCTCAGCAGCACGCCGAGCACGGTCACGAGCATGTCCGGAACCGACTGCAGGGGCTGAATGCGCTCGAGCATCGGCCGCAGAGCGCGATCGACGAGCAGGTAGAGCCGCCAGAGGATCCAGGCCGTGACGGCCACCGGCGTGATCGTGAGTACGCCGGTCAGGAAATGCTGCCGCATTCTGGACATGACCTAACCGTCCTCCCGGGCTGAGGCACCCGGCAAGGGGTTCTCCGCCGTGATCAGGACCTCGAGGATGCGCTGATCTTCAACCCGCACCACATGGACCTTCAGGCCCGCGATCACGACCTCGTCACCGTCGGCAGGCACCCTGCCGGCGGCTTCGTAAACCAGCCCCGCCAGGGTTTCGCTGCCGTCGTCCAAGGGCAGGTCCACGCCGAGAACGTCGCGCAGGTCGTCGAGATCGATCTTCGGATCCACTTTCAGGGAGCGCTCGTCGATCCATTCGAAGAGACGTTCCTCTTCGTCGAACTCGTCTTCGATCTCGCCGACGATCTCCTCGAGCACGTCCTCGAGGGTGACCAGACCTGCGGTGCCGCCGTACTCGTCGATCACCACGGCCATATGGATGCGCTTGGTGCGGAACTCCTCGAGCACCTCGTCGAGACGCTTGCTCTCGGGGATGTAGTAGGCCGGCCGCGCAAGCTCCGAGATGCTGCGTTGATCAAGGTCGCCGTCGGCCAGCACGCCCAGGAGGTCTTTGGCGTACAGCAATCCGGTGATCTTGTCCACCGATCCGTCATGAACCGGTATCCGCGAGTGCTGGCACTCACCGATCACATCAACCGCCGTGGCCAGCGTCGAGGCTGCATCGAGGGCGATCACATCGATGCGCGGCACCATGATTTCACGGACCGATATTTCGTGGAAGCCGAAGATGCTCTGGATCATCTCCCGTTCTTCGATCTCGAGATTGACTTCGTCGTCTTCCTCATGCAGCAGGCTGCGGATCTCACCATCGGAAAGATGAGGCATGGATTCCGTGATCCAGTGGGTATCGTCACCCGAGCTCTCACCCCTCGCCAGCAACGCCGTCCAGGGCGTGAACAGCCAATGGAGAGGCAGCAACAGGCGTCCGAGGGTCCTCACGACGTCGAGGGAGTGCCGCGATCCGAGCCATTTGGCAGCAGCGCCTCCCCCGGCCCAGGCCACCACGACCAGAACGGACACGCCGACGTAAACACGCAGAGGTGCCGCGTCAGGCCAGATGACCTGCGCCATCCTGGACAGGGCCAGGCAGGCGACGACCGTCACCGCGAGGTACCAGGTGCCGATTGCCACGACGAAGCGCCGCGGCGTCATCAGAACGCGGGTCATGGAGCCCGGCATGGCGTTGTCCTCGATCAAGCCATGACGCTGCAGACCGCTGGCGCGGAACACGGCGGTCAACAGAGCGAGCAAGGCCATGGCCGACCCGAAGGCCGCCAGAGCGATCAACGGATCCAGGCCGAAGCGCACCGTAAAATCGGCGTCCATCTCAGTCACGTCCTTCACAGCGAAGCGGATGCGGCCGCCCGCAGGCAGCCAGGTGTTCCTGTTCGAGGTCGCGCATGCCGCGCTCCTCGTCCTCGTCTTGGTGATCCCAACCCAGCACATGCAGCAGGCCGTGCACCGTCAACATGGCGATTTCGTCGTCGGGATCCCAGCCCCGTTTCAAACAGCGCTCATGAATGAAGGCCGCCGCCATGACGATTTCCCCCACGCTCCCGTCCTCGGGCGAAGCAAACGTTTCGCACCAGAGATCGCAGCGCGCTCCGGCCACTCCGGCTCCCAGGTCCGGCGCACCGGTTCCGGCGTCGGCCAGATCCGAAAACGACAGGACGTCGGTCACCACATCCTTGCCGCGGAAGTCCCGGTTCAGTCGGCGGATCTCGTCGTCGTCGACCCACACGAGCTCCACCGTCCAATCCGCGCAGCCCAACCGCGACGCCATGCGGTCCTGAACTTCTGTCACCGTTCCCGCAGGGCGCCAACCGGGCAAGGCCCTGTCGATCCGCTGCAACTTCACGCGAGCACGTCCTTGGTCGCCGCATGTTCGCGCTGACCGGGATAGGCAATGCGGGAGTGATGGATGCTCGTGAGCAGCGGAATGAAGGACTCCCGAATCTCGGACAGATCGCGCAGGGTCAATCCGCATTGGTCCAGTTCGCCGCTGAGCATGCGTTCGTCGAAGATCTGCTTGACCATCTCGCGGATGCGGCCCGGCGTCGGCTTTGCCAACGAACGGGTTGCCGCCTCCACCGCGTCGGCGAGCATCATGATCGCCGTCTCGCGGCTCTGGGGCTTGGGGCCGGGATAGCGGAAGTCGTCGACCTTGACCGTCTCGTTGCCCCCGCTT
>CALEMW010000139.1 GCA_937910695.1 uncultured bacterium | reverse complement strand
TGGAGGGCCGTCCATGATCCCGTGCTTCGACAACAACCGTCTCGACGACTTGCTGCAGAGTTGCGTGCAGTGCGGGCTGTGCCTGCCCCATTGCGCCACATATCTGGCCACCGGCAGCGAAACCCAGTCGCCGCGGGGACGGCTCGTCCTGTTGGGCGACGTCGTCCACGGCAAAGCTGTTCTCACCCCGTCGATTCGTGAGGCCTTCGACCTGTGTCTCGGCTGCCGGGCATGCGAGACAGCCTGCCCGAGCGGTATCGAGCCCGCTTTGCTGGAAGCTGCCCGGACCATGGCGCGCAGTGTGATGGCGCCCCCGTCGGTCGTCGGTCTGAGACTGCGGCCTGAGTCTCTGCCTTGGCTGTCCCGGGCAGGGGCCTTGGGGGAGATGTGCTTGAGGATCCTCGGCGGTCGTTCCTGGCGTCGTCGGTTCGCAGACGGTGCTTTGGCGCCTTTGGCTCGTTTGATCGGCACCCGTCCTGTCTCGCCTCAACCTAGCGGCGAACTCATCCGGCGTCTCGACGGCCTGACGGGCCTGAAAACCGAGCGAGACAGCCTGTACGCTGCTCCCGCGCCCACCACCACAGCAACCCTGTTCCGCGGCTGCGTCAACGGCACCCTGCTTTCCGGTACCCAGTCCCGGCTGGTGGAACTGCTCTCTGCGGGCGGCGTCGCCCTGGAGGTGCCTGACCACCAGACCTGCTGTGGAGCTCTCGAGGCGCACGGGGGGGACCCTGCCGCCGCCGAGGTCAGGCGGCGACGCAACAGCGAGGCTTTGAGGGGGAGCGTGGTCAAGACCGGCACGTTGATCGTCGAAGCAGCAGGGTGCGGACTCGAACTGAAGGCGTCGGCGACGGTCGACCCTGAGCATGTCGTCGATGCGGTCGTGCTGCTCGATCAACTCGTCCTGCCGCCCCGCCGTCGTCTCGAATTGACAGTCGTGGTTCACGATCCTTGCCATGCACGGCACGGACAGGGGATCGTCGACGAACCGCGGCGTTTGCTGGCGGGTATCCCCGCCCTCAGGATCGTCGAGCCCGAAGAGGCTGATGTTTGCTGCGGCAGCGGCGGCGGGTATGCCTTGGCTCATCCCGAACTGTCGGCATCGATGGGCCTGCGCAAGGCCCGCCTGCTCGCCGCGTCCGGTGCCGACCTCGTCGTTACCGCCAATCCGGGCTGTCTCGGCCAGGTTCGTGATGCCTTGGCCACAGACGGCTCCGATCTTGAAATCCTGCCCCTGACCGACCTCCTTTGGTATGCCTGTCTTTCCTGAGATGTAGAATTCTCAGCCATTATTGAAGACCGACCACGAAGAAAAAAAAAGAAGAGGGGCGGCCATGGGGCCGCCCCTCTTTCGTTGTCCCTCGGTGCAACTTTTAGAAGCCGAACACCAGGCTTCCGGACAGTCCCCACCAGTGGGTGTTGGTCCAGTAGAAGCTCTTGTTGGGAGCTTGGAAACCGTCGAAGAGGATCTCGTCGCCCGTCAGCAGGTAGTGCCAGGAGAGATCGAGTTCCAGCAGGGCCTTCTTGGTGACTGCATACTCGGTGCCAAAGCCGAAACTCAGGCCGACGTCCTTGCCCTCGATGGGCTCGTCCTGGTAGCTGAGCATGGTGCCGTCGCGGTCGGTGGCGGTCACGGCCCAGTCGTACACCAGTGCGTTGGCTTTCACGAAGGGGTTGAACCGCGAATCGGGGGTCATGTGGTCGCCGAGGTAGGTCGTCACGCCGAAGGAGAAGCCGTCGAGCTTGAGATAGGTGTCGGCGTCCAGCAGAGCCCCGTCGTCGAGGAGGTCTCGGATGAGCTCCATCTCGCCGGGCTTGCTGTCCACAAATCCCATGCCGCTGCGACGAAAGTCGATCGTGAGCGCCATGCTGTCCATGATGTACAGGCGAAAACCACCGCCGAAGCCCAGGCCTGACGCGGTCAGGTCGTTGATGTCGTAGAGCCCTTCTTTGAGGATGTTGATGGGGATGAGGTGCTGAACCCCCACAGCCACTCCGAAGAGACCCGGGTGACGCCTCTGGGCCTCCAGCTCGCCGGCATCCTCAGGGGCGGGAGCTTCTTCACCATCCGGGGCTGTGATCGCCGAGGGATCCACAGGCGGAGGTGGGGCGTCCTGGGCCAGAACCGGTAGGACACCACACACGGCGAAGGCCGCCACCAAGGCGGTCAGAAGGAAACTACGCAGCTCGAAACGCATGGACTGCGCCCCTTTCGCAAGGAAGGATCTGAAAGTGCGCATGGAATATACTGCTCCTGCCAAGTCTTGTCCAATGGTAGCCGGGGGTTGCCCTCAGCCTCAGGATCACGTATCATAATATGCCTCAGGCGTAAGCTTGTAGCAAAGAGTCGATGCGGTCCAATGCAGAAGCTGACTCGCGACTGCGGAGCGCATACCGGCATCGGGACCGAGTCGCCTTTGCCCTGATAACGGATATGCGCCCTCATCGACATGAGCATCCTGAGCCGGCCTTCGGGCTCGGCTCAGGATTCTTTCTATCCGGAGGTGTCGTCCGTGAGCCCGAGCGCAGATCGCCAGCAGATTCCTGATCGCGCCCTCTTACGGGCCTTGCCCAAAACCGACCTCCATGTCCACCTCGACGGTTCGCTGCGCACCTCGACGGTCCGCGAACTCTCCGCCCGCCACAGTTTGCCTTTCGCTTTCGCCAACGATGACGACGTACGTGCCGTCTGCCAAGTCAGCGAGAAGTGTGAAAGCCTCGAGGATTACCTCAAGGTCTTCGACATCACTCTCCAGCTCATGCAGCACCGCGAGGACATCACGCGCATCGCGTTTGAGCTGGCAGAAGATGCGCATCGTGAGAACGTGCGGTACATGGAAGTCCGTTACTCACCCATGCTGCACACGGTGCGCGGGCTGTCTCTCGACGAGATCGTCGCCGCCGTGCAGCTGGGACTCGCCGCGGCCCGACGTCGCTACGGCATCGTCACCGGTCAGATCATCTGCGGCATCCGTCACATCTCACCGGAGTCATCGGTGGAGCTGGCCGAACTGGCCGTGCGCTGGAAAGGGCGGGGCGTTGTGGCTTTCGACCTGGCCGGCGCCGAGAAGGATTTCCCGGCCAAGGACCACTTGAAGGCTTTCTACCACGTGCTGAACCACAACCTGCCGGTGACCATCCACGCCGGCGAAGCCTTCGGTCCCGAATCGATCCACCAGGCGATCCACCATTGCGGCGCCAACCGCATCGGTCACGGCACCCATCTGGCAGAAGACCCCGCGTTGATGCAGTGGGTGAACGACCGGCGGATTCCGGTGGAGATGTGCCTGGCGAGCAACATCCAGACCTGCGCCATCCGCGAATGGCAGGATCATCCCATCCGTCGTTTCCTCGAGGAAGGCCTCCGGGTCACCCTCAACACCGACAACCGGCTGGTGTCGGGAACGACCGTCACACGGGAACTGGAGCTGGCGGTGGACCACTACGATCTCACGACGCCCCAGCTCACCAAGATCGTGCTCGACGGATTCAAGAGTGCATTCCTGCCCCAGGCGGAGAAGGCCAAGATGGTCAACCGCGTGCTGGACGAATTCGTGGCTCTCGGCGTGACGCCGGCGGGATTGGTGTCCAGACGCTGGCGCGTGGCTTAGAAGCTCAGGCAGAAAGACCCAGAGGACGGCTCAGCGCTCCGATCAACAGGACGACATCGACAAGGGCCCAAACGCCCAGTCCTCTGTACATCCACCTTTGATGATCCCCAGGGGACATCCCCCCGCTTTTCACCCACCAGATTGAGCAGAACACGACCCAGACGATTCCGCTTGCCGCCGGTGCCGCCAGAGACTCTCCCCATGACGTGAATGCTCGGGACAGGCAGAACGCAGCTCCAAGACCCAAGGCCGACGCGAGGGCGAGAGAGGAGCGGACTCCGAGGGCCGATGCCAAGGTCCGGTCGCCGCGTTCACGGTCGGCTTCGATCTGGTAGAGCTGAGTCATCGGATAGAACGACCCGAAGAGCAGCCCGAAGCCGCAGGACAACCACCATCCGCCGGGGTCAGGAGCCGTGGAGGCACCGGCGGCATGGGCGCCGGCGACGAGCCCGGCTAAAGTCGTGCCAACACCGTATCCCAGGGCATTGACCGCAAGATCGGCTCCCGGCACCCCCTTGAGTCGCGTCCGAGGATGTGAGTAGAGAACCGAAAGCAGGACGCAGACAGCTGTGATCATGGCGAAAAGCGTTCCGGCAGCGAGGCCCAGCACGGTTCCGACGGTCATCAGCAACAGGGCGTTGCGGGCTGTCCCGGGGGGCGGCTCAGGGGGGGCGGAGAGGTAGGCGACGTCCTCGACATCACGATCGTAGGCGCTGTTGAAGGCGAGGGTACCGCCATTGAGGCCGACGACCCAGGCGAACCATGCCGCTCCCAGAGAAACCCAGGAAAGATCTGCGTCGGCGGTGATCGCCGATCGTACAGCCGGGGCGCAAAGAACGCCTACGGCGAGCTGGACGCTCAGGATCGGCCACTGCCGGGGACGGGTCAGCCGGAGCTGGTCGCGCCAGCAGCGGATCTGCTCAGATCGTGACGTCACAGCCGGTGTTCTGCTCACGAGATCCCTCCGCGGCGGCGGCCAGGCGGGCGCCGATCCAGGCGATGTCCAGCTCCGCGTTCACGCACATGCGTTCCATTCCGGTCAAAGGAGCGAGGAAGGCGGGAATGTCCGGTACGCTGGCCATGGCCTTGACCAAGCGATCCTCGCAGGCGGTGGCGATGATCAGGTCGGGGCGGTCTCGGCGGGCGGCGGCGTAGGCGATGTGACTGCGGAACGCCACGATGGCACGGATGCCGTGGTGTTCGGCGAGCCGGGCCAACTCGCCCAGAGCGCAGGCTTCACAGCTGCGGCAACCGTCGAGAGAGCCGTCCGGACCCACGTTGCAGCAACGTCGTTTGACGCAGCGGGGAAGGATCAGCAGCACGTCGCGGCAAGGGTGCTCGAGTGCCGACAACCAGGCCTCGACTCGTGAGTTCTGGTCGGAGACGAGTGTGTGGACCAAATCGTGATCCGACCCCGTCGCGGCTCGCAGCCATCCGCGGGCCGCGGCGATGGTGCACACCCAATGAGGATTGCTCCAAGGGGAATGCCACGTCACGGTGAACCGTCCCGGTTCCCGGCCAGCCAGATGCGGCGCAAGGCGAAGGCCGCCACGCCGAAGCTCACCGCCACATTCATCGATCGCTTCGTGCCCCACATGGGGATCTCCACACTGACATCCGCCAGGTCGAGGATGTCCGACTTCACGCCCTCGACCTCGTGTCCCACGATCAAGCAGCAGGGAAAAGGAGCGGGCCAGTCGTCGATGGTCACGGCGTCGTCGGTCTGCTCGAGAGCGGCCACGGTCACACCGAGTTCCTTGACGGCGGCGACGGCCTCGGCCGTGTTGCGCCAATAGTCCCAAGGAACGCTTTCGGTGGCTCCGAGGGCGGTTTTTTCCATGTCCTGCCTTGGGGGCGTGGCGGTCATGCCGCAGAGGATCAGTCCGCCCATTCCGACAGCGTCGGCGGTGCGGAAAATAGAGCCGACATTGCCCACGCTCCGCACGTTGTCCAACAGAGCGGTGACGGGCATACGGTCGAGGCTGCCCGCCGCGTGGAGCGGGCTGCGGTTCGCGGGGCGCAGAAACGTGTCCAGCCGGTGATTCATAGGGCCTAATTGATGAATGGTGATTGACTGCAAACCCGTCCGTCGATGGCCCATGATGCGGATACTCGACGCTTTTGGCAAGACCCTACTCGAGCCCCGGAAAAGATGGAGAAACATCCTCAACTCCCTGGACCACCGGCCGATGAATGCGTTGGGGGATGATACAGAAGCCGACGTGGAACCAACGAGCATGACAGGTGTGGCTATCGTATGAAACGTAAAACCGTCAGTCTCTGCATGATCGCCAGGAACGAAGAAGCGTCCATCGGGCAGGCTATCAAGTCGGCTCTCGCGGTGGTGGATGAGATCATCGTGGGCGACACCGGCTCCGACGACAACACGCGACTGATCGCTGAAGGCTACGGAGCCAAGGTGATCGATGTCCCGTGGGACGACGACTTCGCTGCGGCGCGTAACAGCGTGCTGGACGAAGCTTCCTGCGATTGGGTCCTGATCCTCGATGCGGACGAACGTCTGCAACCTGTCCGCCCGGTCGAGTTCCAGAAGATGCTAGCAGAAGATGCCGTGTCAGGCTACAAGGTCAACGTGGTCGAAATGTCCGAGACGGGGCAAGAGAAGACCGATGTCCAGACCCGCGTGTACCGCAACCATCCCTATGTACGCTACTGCTATCCCATCCACGAGACCATCGACGTCGCCCTGGAGAACTGGTCCGCGGCTCGCGAACTCGATGTTGCTCCGTCCCGGCTGCGCGTCGTTCACGCCTCGGCCGACCACGGTCGGGCCACCGTTCGCATTGAGCGGAACCGACGCCTGTTGCGAGACGCCTGCCGCGAGTACCCCTACGAACCCTACTTCGCCTACTGCTTGGCCTCGGAGTCGCTTTCCCGGCTCGACGGCGAAGTTCTGCCGGCTCCCGGCTTGGCCATATCGACTGCCCAGATGGCCAAGGCCTGGCATATCGTCGAAGGCATGTCGGCCAATGCTGTGATGGACCTGTCATACGGGCCACACCTTGCAGGGCTGCTGAGTGCCTGCTACATCGCCGTCGGCCAGACCCAGAAGGCGCTCGACACCGTCTGGAGCGGCCTGGAGATATTCCCCGACAGCACGTACTTGCTGTTCCGGCGCGCCGTGGCCATCGCCCAGCATCTTGAACGCGGCGACGATCATGGCCTGACGTGTGTGACGGTCGCCAGTCTGCGCAAGCTGGCCGAGAAGGACCTCGGCGACTGTTTGGCCAGCGCTCCCAAAGACACACGCGACGTGGACGAGCGCTGGCGCTGGCTACTGCCGCATCGTTATCTCGCGTCGCTCCGCCTGCTCGACCAGGACATCGACGGCGCTCTCGTTCATTACACCCGGTCTCTCGAACTCGATCAGCGGTACTCCCACGGCTGGTCCGGAAAAGCCGAGTGCGTGCGCCGTGCGGGTGAAGACCGGCGGGCCTTGGGCTATTACCTACGTGCGGTGACCCTCGACGACAGGAACCTCGACGCGTGGTTGCGCGGCGGGGAGATCCTTGAGATCCTGGGCTTCACCGACAACGCCCGCAGCTGGCGGCGCAGGGCCCGGGAACTCTTCCCGGAGCACCCCGCATTCCAGAGCGGCCGGCCGTGGCTGGACGACCTGGTCCTGTCGGTGATGGAGCCCACGTCCTGACCGGAGGAACCATGGTCCCGAACGATGCCGACGAAGCCCGCGCTTCCGAAGTCCAAAACAGCACCGATCACGCTCCCGATTCCTGGGGCGATCCGCTTCCCGATCACCAGCGTGTGTTCACCAACCGCAATCTGCGCATGGAGTCCATCGCGGCCATCGGCTTCGACATGGACCACACACTCGCATTGTACGATTCCGCGGAATTCGAGCAGCTCTGCTTCGGCATGGCGGTGGATCTGTTGCTTGCACAGGGCTATCCCGAACTTGTCCGCGAGGTGGCCTACGACCGCGAGTCCGTGGTGCGTGGACTCGTTGTGGACAAGCGACTCGGCAATATTCTGAAGATCGACGCCTACGGCTACGTCGCCCGCGTCCGCCACGGCGGGCGTCTCTTGCATCGTGACGAACGACGAACCGCCTACAAGCGCGGACGCATCAGACTCGGCGCTTCACGTTACCGCGTCGTCGACACCCTCTTCGATCTGCCAGAAGGCTCCCTATATACGGAATTGATCGCTTTGAAGGACCGTCATCCCGAGCTGATCACGGCAAGCTATCGTCAGCTCTTCGACGACATCCGCGAGGCCATCGACACCATCCACCGCGACGGCTCCCTCAAGTCGAGGATCATGGCCGACATACCCCGGTACTTCGTGCGCGATGAATCCCTCGAGACCACCTTGCGGCGCCTCAAAGAAGAGGACAAGAAGCTTTTCCTGCTCACAAACTCGGAGCCAGAGTACACCGCCGCGGTCATGAGCCACATCCTCGACAGTCCTCAGGGGGAGTGGACCGGTATTTTCGATCTGGTCATCTGTACGTCGCAGAAACCGGCCTTCTTCCTGACCAAGGGGAAGGGGCGCCCATTGCCGCGCAAGGGACTGCCTGGCCTGGACAACACCGACGGGATCTGTTTCACCGGCGGCGACGCTTTCTTTCTCGAATCGAAACTGGGAGTCCTCGGCGACGCCATCCTGTACTTCGGCGACCATACCTACGGCGATATCCTGCGCAGCAAGAAGAGCGTGGGTTGGCGCACGGCCATGATCGTTCCCGAAGTGGAACGTGAGATCAAGGGCGCGGCCAGGGTCGGCGACGCCATCCGTGAGCTCCGCGAAATCGAAGATTCTCTCGAGGACCTCAGTCGTGAACGCGATCTCGCGGCGGACGGCAGGGCGACCCCCGCCACCATCGAAGCCCTCGAACAGTATTACCAGGCCAGCCTCGGCCGTCGCTCCGTCCTGCAGAGGCGTATCGCAGCTGTCACCAACCCTTTCTGGGGCTCGCTGTTTCGTGAGGGCCGGGCCGCCAGCCGCTTTGGTGCTCAGATCCGTGATGTGGCCTGTGTGTACACGAGCAGGGTGAGCAATTTCGGACATTATCCCGTTGAGAAGTTCTTCGTCAGCGCCAGGGAAAAACTTCCGCACGAATAACGAATGTCGGGGGGATTCGCGGTGGCGGGTGCTCCGACCTCGTGATAGAGTGGTCGCGCTTGCGTCGCAGAGTTGCGCCTGCGCGCGATCGAGCCCCCACCCCCCAGGAGGATCCATGCACGGCACGAAGAACGTTCTGGTGCTCGGGACCGGAACCATCGGTGAGCCCCTGATCGGCCTGATCTGCCATTTCAAGGACCAACTCGGCATCGACGACGTCATGTTCCACAAGAACACGCCTCTGCTCACCGACCGCAGCAAGGTGCAGGACCTGATCCGTCGCGGCGCCAAGATGGTGGCCGACAGCGATCGGATCGATGGATTCCGCGACATGGACATCCGCGCCGAAATGGAAACGGAAGAGGCCCTGGACAAGGCCAGTGTGGTCATCGACTGCACGCCCATGGGCAACGAGATGAAATCCAGGTGGTACACCAAGTACGAAGAGACCACCGACATCTTCATAGCTCAGGGAAGCGAGTTCGGTTTCGGCAAGCAATACGCCCGCGGCATCAACGACGAGGTCCTCGAACTCGGCAAGGACAAGTATCTTCAGGTCGTCAGCTGCAATACCCACAACCTGTCGGTCATCATCAAGACGCTCGGGTTCGGCGATGAGGGGCCCGACAATCTGATCGAGGGGCGCTTCGTCTGCATCCGCCGCTCCAACGACATCAGCCAGGACACCAATTTCCTGCCCAGCCCGGAGATCGGATCCCACGGCGATGCCAAGTTCGGCACGCATCACGCACGCGATGCCTGGCACCTTTTCAACACCATGGGTCACGATCTCAATCTGTTCTCTTCGGCCATCAAGCTGAATACCAACCTCATGCACGCCCTGCAGTTCAGCCTGAAGATTGAAGTCCCGGTCACTCTCGAAGAACTCTTACAGCGTTGTGAGGCAAACGACCGCATCGCCATGACCCACAAGAGAACAGCCAACTCGATTTTCTCCTTCGGGCGGGATCACGGATTCTACGGGCGTATTCTCAACCAGACGGTGATTCCCTACAACGGACTCCATGTTTCGGAGAACGGCAAGGAGATCACGGGGTTCTGCTTTACGCCCCAGGACGGCAATAGTCTGCTGAGTTCCGTAGCCGCAGCCGAATGGGCTCTGTATCCGGACACTTACGACAAGATCATCCAGTGCCTGAGACCCTATTTCTTCAACGAAGTATAGGGCACACTCGAAGTTCTACGCCGAAGCGCCCGGTCCCAAGAGGGACCGGGCGCTTCGGTGTCGGAGGCACGTGGGTCAACGGACCGCGAGGATGTCCAGTTTGGCTTTGAGTTCGAGGAAAGCCGTCTGAACAGGCAGGTCCTTGTCGGCTCTGGCGATCAGGGGCTCGAGCTTCATGGTTGCATCGTGGGCGAGGCCGCGTTCACCCTGGTCGAGAGCGGCGAGGGCCAGAAGCATCAACGGATGGATCCGATTGGGATTGGGGTCGATGGCGGCGCGGGCGCTCATCAGGGCCGCCGCACCGTCACCCATGGCCAGCTGGCTCTGGCCGAGCCGCCAGTGGACCCACCATTGCTCGTGGAGGGGGGTGTCTTCCTTGCGCATGTCCATGAACCTGGTCCAGGCGATGATGGCCGCGGCATGATCGTCGCGGAAGGTCGCTTCCATCGCATCGTATTGATAGGCCAGCGACTCGATCTGGCGGGTGATGCGTTCGTTTTCGTACTTGGCGCCGTCTTCGCGGGCGCTGGACATGAAGGCGTCCATCTGGATCCGTCCTGCGGCGGAGTCACCGCGGATGGCCATCAGCAGGGCCTTGTAGAAACCGGTCGAGAATTCTTCAGGGTTCCGCTCGATGTACGACGCGATGCCTGCTTGTGATCGATCATGGATTTCCCAGGTATAGAAGGACCGGATCAGGATGCGGTCGATGCGCTGCTCTTCCGGTGTGTCGGAGACGAAGGGGCGGACCTTTTCGAGAATTCCTTGCCCCTTGGTGAGGCGGCCCTGGTCGAGATACAGACGCCCCAGGTTGATCAAAGAGTAGTGGAACTGGGGGTCGATCTTCAGGGCTGTGAGGTACTCGTGTTCGGCTTCGTCGTATTCGCCGACCCAGGACAACACGTCGCCGAGGGAGTCGTGGGGATTGGCCAGATCAGGAGCCAGGAATACATACTTCCTCAGATAGCTCTCGGCTTCGGCATAGCGCCCCGTGTTGGCAGAAAGGTATCCGAGCATGTTGTAGGCGGGAGCGTAATTCGGTTCGATTGCGAGGATCTTTTGGAAAATGGCCTCGGAAGTTTCGGGATTGTTATCAAAAGCGTTGGTTGCCTGGGCA
Source organism: uncultured bacterium (assembly GCA_937910695.1). GTDB lineage: Bacteria > Krumholzibacteriota > Krumholzibacteriia > LZORAL124-64-63 > LZORAL124-64-63 > CALEMW01. The sequence continues at coordinate 54,848 of CALEMW010000139.1, read as the reverse complement.
CTGAGCACCAGCAGATTGTCCGGTTCCTCGGCGACCAGGTAGGCGAGCAGCGAGTCGCGGCGGGCTTTGTTCCCGTCACTCATGCCGCAGAGGGTGAGTTGGACTTTGGCGCGCTCAACATCGTTGGAGAGGCTCTGCACCAGGCTGTCGGCGATGGCGATCTGTTCGTCGGCTTCATCCGCACGGAAGGTGCGCTTCAAGACGCCGGCGAGCAGTGCTCGGGCCATGGCGAAATCAGGATCGATTTCGACGGCCCGCGTGAGCGACGACTCAGCCGAAGCGAACTGAAAAGAGTTCGTCTGGGCGTATCCGTCGCGGAAGAGATCGTAGGCATCCGACGACGTCGTTGTGAATTCTCGGGAGGGCCCTCCGAGAAACAGGATGGCCGCGGCGAGGATCACAACGAGCAGGGGCGCGATGATCAGCGATCTTTTCATGGTGCATTCTCCCGTTCCGCCCCCGTGACAGGGGTCTGGATTCCGTACGGATCTGTATGGGTATTGTTGCGCAGGTTGGCAAGGAGGGATGAGTTGGCCGCCCGGGTCTGCAGAATCTTCAGGACCATCAGCGTGACATCGTCGTCGGCCTGGTCACGATGCAAGAACGAGCGGAGCTGGTCATGCATGGATGTAAGCAGATCGGTAGCTTCGAGTTCGTGGTATGTGTCCAGCAGCTGCTCGACCCGCTCGGTGCCGAATTCCTCTCCTTCAGGGCTCAGGGATTCGGTCAGTCCGTCGGTATAGAGAAACAGCATGTCGCCATCGTCGAACAGGATCTTTTCTTCTTCGTAGGTGCTGAAGTCGAAGGCGCCGATGGGCATGCCTCCTTTTTCCAGCAGTTCGATACGGCCGTCGCTGCGACGGAGGATCGGCGGGTTATGGCCGCCGGAGCAGTAGTTCAAAGAACGCTCGACGGGGTCGTAGACCGCCAGGAACAGCGTCGCAAAATGAGACGGGTCCGTGCTCTCGTGCAGGTAGAGATTGACCCGAGTGAGGATTTGGGCCGGGGAGTCCGAACCCACACAATGGGCTCGCAGCGAAGCTTGCAGGCTCGAAGCCAGCAGACTGGCGGGAACGCCCTTGCCGCTCACGTCGCTGATGATGATGGCCAGCCGGCCGTCGGGCATGGGGATGGTGTCGTAGTAGTCGCCGCTGACCTCGGCGCTGGTGATGTTCGTGGCGGCGAGGTCCACACCGGACACGTCGGGTATGCGCCCCGGCAGCAGCCGACTCTGGATGGATCGTGCGAGGGAGAGTTGCTCTTCCAGTTTCTGTTTCTTCAATTCCTGTTCATAGAGGCGGCTGTTCTCCATCTGCAGGGCGACCTGCCCCGAGACCATCGTCAGCAGTTCGAGATCCTGGATTTGATAGTCGTCACCGCCACGTTTGGCGGGAAGAGCGAACACGCCCACAAGGTGATCCTGGGCAAGCATGGGGACCAGCAGGGCGAATCCGCGATCGGCCAACAGGTCTCGCTCGTCCAGGCGTTGGAGTAATTCGGCCTGCTCGCGCGTGGCTGCAGACTTCATCGACAGCCGGGTACTCGATCGTTCCACCCAGTAGGGTTCGTTGAACTGGGCCAGACGACGGGCCGTGGCCTGCAAGTCAAGGATCTCGGGACAGGGGTTGAGCGGCGCATCCTCGGATGTGCTGGCAGAGCCGGCCAGGACCCACGATGCATTGCGGCTGTCTTCGTGGGGGCGGTACACCGCCACCTTCGGTACGTCGAGCAGTACGCAGAGCCGCCGCCCGATCCGATCGATCAGGGTCTCGAACTTGATGAGCCTGGGTATGTCTTGGCCGAATTCCTGGAGCGCGGATGCCAGGTTGCCCTTACTGCGGAAGAACCGACGATCGAGATGTCCCTGGACCTGGGTCCGCAGCGGCCAGAGAGCCGCTGCGGCCAGCAGGGTTGCCGCGATGGTGGCCACCTGGCTCGTCTGACCGCTCAGGTGCAGAAGCACGGCCCCCAGGGCCAGTACGAGTCCCAAGTACAGGATCAGCAGGCCGCCCGTCAACGTGGTGTAGAGCAGGCTGCGTCGGAGCAGCACCTCGATCTGCATCACGCGATAGCGGGCGATGCTGTAGGCGAAGGCCACCGGTACCAGGATCATCGGTGCGATGCCCAAAAACGCGATCTCTGACCCCACACGACCACCGAGGAGCACCGTGAACACCAGGAAGGGCATGATGCCCGCAAGGGTCCCCAGGGTCAGGATTCTCATCCTCTGGCGCTGGATAGGATCACGCACCGCTATATAGCTGTGGATCAGAGCCACGACGCCCGATGAGAAATAGGATCCCAGGATCAGCCATCGGGTGCTGTAGATCCGTGGCGCATGGGAGCCGAAAAACTGATCAAGGGTGAACTGCACGTAGAAGACGACAGGCAGGACGTAGAGCAGGGGCTCGATCACCGGAAAGCGGGTGATTGTCAGTTTCTTGTCAGGGAAAATCAGGAAGAAGTGCAGGAAGATCGCCGGCAGCAGGAAACGGGCGAGGGCTCCTGCGTTCTGGGTGATGATGTCGCCCCAGAAATAACTCGAACGACTGAGATTAGTCATGAAGAAGATGGCGAATAGCATGCAGAGACGGAAGAAGAGACGCGCCGACAGGAAGCGGCGTCCCCTCAGATAGATCATCAGGCCGATGACCCAGTACACGGCGGCCAGCACGCCATAGTATAGGAAGAACCGGTCGGCTGTCCGGAACGAGGTGAGTTGGACTGGAATTGTCTTGAGATCGCCGGAGCGCTCGATCATGTAGGGAACGACTGCGCCGATCTCCTGGCTGCCAAGGGCCTTGGCGGCTTCTTGGGGTGAATTGACGAGGGTTTTGCCGATGCCTCGGATCACGTCGCCCGGCAGCAGAAGGGTGGGGGCGCCGTCGGAGCGGTTGGGGACCTCGAGGATGGTTACGTCCTGGCGGCCGAGGAGCCAGACGGTCCCGTCGTTGGGACGGATCGTACCGGCATCGAAGCCCGCAAACAGACACAAAGCCAGAGTGCAGAGCGCAGCAACGATGTGAAACCAGTGGGTCACCGGCTCACGGACGCTGCTCATGGTCGTTGCCACGCGGGATGCGTCGGCGGCCATGTTGCTCCTGAAGGCTGATGGACTCGAGTGATCGAGCTGAGGCGTTTCGGGATCGCCTCTGATAGACTGTGCCCCATCGGTTTCGTGAACACAAGGGAAACGCACGTTTGTGTCGTGGGTTGCATCGAAGGTCGGGATTCATCAGATCGGCGAGGACGGGCGGCGGGAGCAGAGGGAGCGTCATGGGGACCATCAGCGTCGGTGAAGGCAGAACGGCTGTCGTGTTGCGCGTCGAGAATCTCGGACGTGATCTGGCGGCCTTCTTGACCGGAGGCGAGGCTCATGTCGGGGCCGTGGCTGTGGCCGGCCGGGCCGCCGGGACTGGCGGGGAGGCACTGGCCGACGCCATCGTCGCGCCGGGTCACAAGGAAGGACCTTTGGCGGAAGAAGGCGCCGCCCTGATGGCGGCCCTCAGTGGCCGGACCTGTGTGATGATCGTGGGAATCCATGTCGAGGATGCGACTCCGGCTGAGATCGAGCAGATCGTAGCCCATGCCCGCGAAGCCTTCGCGCTCTGGACGCCCGACGACGTTGTCGATCAGAGGTACTGAAGCGCCAGCGGTCCCATCCCGATCACGCCGTAGCTCAACCACAGCGGATGATCGGGGCCGAGTCGTTCGCGAGCCCCGAGCGCAGCCTCACGAACCGCCTCTGCCACGCCGAGTCCGGCGGACAGGGCCTGGTAGATGTCGGCGCAGTGGCTGCGGGCGTCGCGGTTGGCGACGAGGGCCTGGGTGCCCACGAACGTCGAGGTGCCTGCCTGCAGGAAACGGGAGCCGAGACCAGGCAGACTCAGCCAGCTGTTCGAGAAGACGAATAGCGGTGCGGCATGGTGCCGTTGCAGATCTTCGGGGCGCAGGGGGCCGTCTTCGAACTCCCATGCCGGTGAGGCCAAGGCCACTGCTTCGGCAGCGGGTCGGGGAGCCCAGGAGGGTGGCAGATCCCGTGCTGAGCGGTCACTGACTTCGTCGAGGATCGAAGTTACGGGATCCACTCCCACCACTTCGAGATCGCCGCCGGGGTGGCCGCCGTCACCTGTCCAGGGATCGATGTCGATGTGGTCGGACTCGGGGCGGATCGGTTCCCGGTGTGTGACGTCACTGTAATGAAACGCTTGATAAGACCGTCCCCGCCGCACGAGACCGGATGGTGTGGGCGGATGCTCGGGGGTGTCGAGACGAGCGAGTCGGATTCCGTCACAAGTCTTCTCGAGCGCGTTGTCGAGTTGAGCGGATTCTTCCCTGGCGCGAGCCCGACCGGGACCATCGACGCGCCCGTTGACGAACAGGATCTCGGGTTCGGAGGAATCTTCGGGACGATAGTGTCGGGCCACTTCGGCGGCGTCGGCTTCGCCGAGGACACCTTCGGTGAAGCGGGTCTGACGCCATCGGTTCAGCCATGGATGCGGCTGGGCCGTGCCTGTGTCCTCGAGGCTCCAAGGCGATGCGCAGACGGGTGCGTCCTCCAGCAGGAAGCGTAGGCCGTTGTGGAGGCAGTTCCAGGGTAGGGTGAGATCGGCTTGGTCGACGATCAGGTGGTAGCCGTGGGGGCCGTCGAAGTCGACGGCGAACGCCTCCGGCGAACCGGACTGAACCGCCTTGAACAGCAACTGTCCCTGCTCCTCAAGGAAGCGTGCGACCATGGGACTGTCCAATCCAAGGTCAGCCTGCAGGCGGGGCAGTTCGTCCTGACGGTCGCGGGCCGCCTGCAGCAGTTCGCCTGCGGTTTCGTCGGGACGGGTGATGTCGATTTCGATCCAGCGCATGGCGTCTCCATCCGAAGCGTCCGGGAATCCGTTCCCGAACCAGGGCCCGAAAAACTACGGGTTCCCTCCGGATATCGGCAGATGACGTCATGACTTGATGGTGGGATGATGGCTGGGGCACGAAAAAAGGCACCTTGCGGTGCCTCTTCCGAAGTGTGGTGCCCGGGGGGAGACTCGAACTCCCACAAGGATAAACCTTACTACGACCTGAACGTAGCGCGTCTACCAATTCCGCCACCCGGGCTGTCACTTTCCATCGCAGGAGCTGTGGACAAAGGCCCTTTGCTCCGCGGCGACCAAAACTAGGGGGTTGCGGGGGGGCTGTCAACTCCCCTGCAGGCATTTTTTCTTTCGCCCCCCTCGGGGCGGGTGCTAGTTTCGCCTCCCCGGTGCGGATTCCCTATGAGGGAGAGAAGGTAGGTCGCAGTGGCCAAGAGCAAGAAAAGCGACGAAAGTGGTCTGAAGATCATCGCTAAGAATAGAAAGGCCTTCCACGAGTTCGAGATTCTCGACAGCTGGGAAGCCGGTCTCGTTCTGCTCGGTTCCGAAGTCAAGGCTCTGCGCGCAGGTCGTTGCAACCTGGGCGATTCCTATGCTGAGATCAAGCAAGGGGAGGCCTGGCTCATGAAGGTCCACATCGGCCCCTATGAAATGGCCAATGTGATGAACCACGAGCCGTTTCGCCGCCGAAAGCTGCTGCTCAACCGGCGCGAACTCCGGAAGATCCGGCCTCGACTCGAAGAGAAGGGCCTGACCCTCGTTCCCCTGAAGCTTTACTTCAAAAACGGCCTCGCCAAGGTCGAGCTGGGTCTGGGCCGGGGCAAGAAGCTCTACGACAAGCGCCATGACAAGGCCAAGCGCGATGTGGAAATGAAGATCCGGCGCGAGATGGGACGGCACTGATCATGGCGACTCGATTCCTGATCACCCTCTTGACGCTCCTCGCCTCGGTCGGTCCGACATTCGCTCAGATGTCGCCACCGGAGGCGAGCCTGAATCAAAACGCCGAATCCGTCGACGTGAGGATTTCGTTCCCCGGGCAGGACCGCAAGTCCGTGACCCTCGAAGGCCGTCGTCTTGCCACCGGCACCGATCTGGTCCACCTGCCGGCAGCGGCCATCGAGCGTGTTTTTCGTGCCGGGCGTCTTTGGGATGAAGGGGAACGTCGTCTGCAGCTGCGGCTGGGAGTTCATCGCTGCACCCTGACGGCCGACAGTCGCTTGGTGCGTATCGACGATGAAGAGCGCCTGCTGCCTGTCCCGCCCCGCGCCTTGGACGGTGATCTCTGGGTCCCGATGACCTTCGTCGTCGACATGCTGGCCCCGTTGACCTCTGAGTTGTTCGCTTGGGATCAGGACCAACTGCATCTGATCGTGGGGGGGGTGCGTCCCAACATCGAAGGCCTCGACGTGCGCACGGCGGCCCGATCGACACAGGTGCGTCTGCAGTGCCGGGTGCCCCTGGGGTGGCGACTCGAGCATGGCGCCGACGGCACCCTCTCGTTGAAGATCTACGGTGGAGTCGTGGATACCCGCGCCGTGCGCCGCGATCAGCCCCGTGGTCTGGTTCAACGTGTGAATTCGCGTCAGACCGGTGACAATGCCGAAGTGATCGTGACAGTCAGCTCCCTGGTGTCTCGCACCCGTTCCCACGCCGAAGACGATGGCCGCACCATCGTCCTGGTTCTGGAAGAGGAGGCCGGCACCCTGCCGGATCTCCAGGTCCGCGGCGAAGTGACCATGGCGGAGCCGGACCAGCTCCGCGGTGAGCGGCATGTGGAGGTCATCGTCATCGATCCCGGCCATGGTGGTGATGACCATGGCGTCCGTGGCCGCGGCGGCATCCAAGAGGACGATGTGGTGCTGAGGGTCGCCCACGATCTGCGCGACGAGCTCAAGGACGCCGGCTTCACCGTCGTACTGACCCGTGAGGACGCCCGGGGCATCGAGCCCGACGAGCGTGCTGAACGGGCGAACCTCGTCGGCGGTGATCTGTTCATCTCCCTTCACGCCAATGCCTGGTTCGACTCCCGGATCCAGGGCTTCGAGGCCTGGTTCTTGGAGGCCGCCGGCGGCGTCGACCAAGACCCGACGGCATTCGTGCCCTGGACCCTCGTGCAGCAGCAGCATCTGGCCGGCAGCGCCGATCTTGCCGAACATGTGACGACCCGCGTCGCCGAGCAGTTCGATATACCCGTGCGCGGCGTCGGGCAGGCCGACTTGCCCTGGCTGATGGGCGTGGACATGCCCGCCGTGGTATTGGAACTGGGATATCTGACCAACGGGGACGATACAGATCGTCTTGAGGATCGCCGCGACCGTCGACGCCTGGCCGCGGCCATCGCCGCCGCGGTGAAGGACATCGCAGCATACTCTGCATCGCTCGGAGGTGAGCGATGAGCACCAGCGGGCGACCTCGCCGCCAGGCGGGCAAGGGCTTCTGGGTGACACTGGCGGTACTGGTGGCTGCTTTGGGTGCAGCTGCGGCTTTTATGGGCTGGTACCTCAGCCGCGGCGACGTCGAGCAACTCCCGGTGCTCGCAGGCGCCGACACCGACACGGTACGGGATTGGACCGGCAGCCGCGGTGTGGTTATCTATCATGTGGCCAGAGATGGATCGGACTCCGTGACCGAGGAACTGGCTGTCCCCACCCGCGACCGGATCGAAGACGAGATCTTCGATGTTCTCACAGCGCTGTGCGATGCCATGCCGCCTTCCGGCGCTGTGCGAACGATCCCTGAGGGTACTGCGGTGCGATCGGTATTCCTGAACCGGGAGACGGGCCACGTCGTGCTCGATCTTACGGCGGATCTCGTCACCGGACATCCCGGCGGCACAGCGAGCGAGCTGGCCACTCTGCGCTCGTTGCTACGGACCCTGGCTTTCAATTTTCCCGAACTCCGTACCTGTTCTCTCTTGATCGACGGCTCCCAGACGACCACTCTCGCCGGCCACGTACGCACCGACGCACCGTTCGTGTTGGGGAGGTGGCGCTGAGTGGGACCCATCGGCGTCTTCGACTCGGGTATGGGCGGACTGACAGTCCTGCGTGCCCTACATGATCGCCTGCCGGCCGAGGACCTGCTGTACTTCGGCGACACCGCCCGGGTGCCCTACGGCACCAAAGGTGCGCGCACGGTGCGCCTGTTCGCCGAACAGGACGCCGCGTTTCTGATGAGCCGCGGCGTGAAGATGATCGTCGTGGCCTGCAACACGGCCTCGGCGTTCGCCATCGACCACCTGCAGGAATGCCTGCCGGTGCCCGTGCTCGGCGTGATCGAACCCGGCGTGCAGACTGCCCTGGCCCAGACCCGTGGTGGCCGCGTGGGGGTGATCGCCACGCTGGGCACGGTGACCAGCGAGCGCTATCAGCAGCAGTTGGCCGCTGAAATTGGCCCCGAGCGGGTGGCGGCGCTGCCTTGCCCGCTGTTCGTGCCGCTGGTGGAGGAGGGGATGGTCGACCACGACATCACCCGCCGGGTCGTTGCCGAGTACCTCGAGCCGTTAAGGGGCGAGGTCGATACCTTGATCCTCGGCTGCACTCACTATCCGCTGTTGAAGGACGTGATCGGCGAGTACATGGGCCCCGACGTGCGTCTGGTCGATTCAGCCGAAGCCCTGGCGGCCGCAGCCGAAGCCGAACTGCATGCGAGAGGCTTGGCCCGCGCCGCCGACGGCGACACCGGCACGATGGAGTTCTGGCTCAGCGATCTGCCCTGGAAATTCCGGGAGGTCGGAGCACGCTTCCTCGGCCGCCCCATCGACGAAGTCCATACCGTGAACCTGAACGAAGCCCACTGGGACGAGCATCTCGCACGAAAGGAAGACCTGTGACCAAGCGCGCCAACGACCGCACTCCGACGCAGCTGCGGCCGGTCCGCATGACCCGCGACTATCTGCCCCACGCCGAGGGCTCGGTGCTCGTGGAAATGGGCAACACGAAGGTCATCTGCACCGCTTCGATCAGCCACGGTGTTCCCGGCTGGCTGCGCGGCAGCGGCCAGGGCTGGGTCACCGCCGAGTACGGCATGCTGCCCCGCGCCACCGGCGAACGCACCCGCCGCGAAGCCACCAACGCCAACGGCCAAGGCGGCCGCACCATGGAGATCCAGCGCCTGGTGGGTCGCAGCCTGCGGGCGGTGACCGACCTGAACGCCATCGGCGAGCTGACCATCACCGTCGACTGCGACGTGATCCAGGCCGACGGCGGCACCCGCTGCGCCTCGATCAACGGCGCCTCGGTGGCTCTCTACGACGCCTTGGCGCGGCTGAATCTCAAACGCCATCCCATGAACGGACTGGTGGGTGCGGTGAGCCTGGGCGTGGTCGACGGCGAGGTGGTCATCGACCTCGACTACGCCGAAGACTCCCGCGCGGGCACCGACATGAACATCGTCATGGCCGAAGGCGGCGGGCTGATCGAGATCCAGGGCACAGCCGAGCACACGCCCTTCAGCCGCGAGGAGCTGAACGGCATGGTGGACCTCGCCACCGACGGCATCGCCCGGCTGGTGGATCTGCAGAAGCGGGCCCTGGAGGCGACGGTGTGAGCGAACGAGTGACCGAACGAGTGAGTGAACGCCGCATCGTTGTCATCGCCAGCCGCAACGCGGACAAGCTGCGCGAACTGCGCGAGCTCTGCACAGGCCTGCCCTTCGAGGTGCGCTCGGCCGGCGACTACGAGGGGCTGCCGGAGATCATCGAGGACGGCACCACGATCCTCGGCAACGCCACGCGCAAGGCCTTGGCCACCGCCGCGTTCACCGGCGAGATCGCCGTGGCCGACGACACCTCGCTGAGCGTGCAGGCCCTGAACGGCCTGCCCGACGTGTTCGCCGCCCGTTTCGCCGGGCCCGATTGCAGCTACGACGACAACTGCCGCCTGCTGAGCGAGCTGATGCGCGACGTGCCGGACGACCAGCGCGACGCCTGGTTCGAGACCGCCGCGGTGTGGATCGATCCGCGCCCCGCCGACGGCCGCACCGCCGCCGCAGCGCCCGGCGTGGCGACGCGCTGGCTCCACGATCCGTACCGCCGGACGATCCACCTGGCCGATCCTCTCGAGGAAGAGGCCTTCTGGAACGAGTTGATGGATCGTCGCGCGGTATGGGACGAGTATGTGGCCCGCATGTCCGAGCCCGGAGCCACGGCCGGTGTGGACACCGCTCGACTCGCGCATGTGCTCGAGGATCTGACCACCCCGGTTCGTCACGGTGGGCGGCCCGGCGATGCCGCGCCCGGGGATCTGCGCCTGCCCGATCCGCGCATCTGGACCGCCGACGGCCCTGACGACGCGGTGCCGCCGACCCGCTTCGCCCCGACGGGCATGCCTGCCGGCTCCCGCGGCCACGCCATCAACGCCCCGGTGTGGCGGGAGCTGTCGTGCCGCGGCAAGGTGCTAGGGGAGATCGTGCGCGCGCCGCGGGGCATGCGTGGCTTCGGGTACGATCCGGTGTTCCGTCCCTGCGGTAGCGACCGGACGCTGGCGGAGATGGGGGCGGAGGAGAAGAATGCGTTGAGCCACCGTGGACGGGCGATGAGGCGGTTGCTCGGCGGAGTCGCGGCGATCTACGACGGCTGAACGGTCGGCGGGGTTGACTCGCCGGGGTCCGGACGCGATCGTGGTCGGTCAGTCCAGACGTCTGGACTTTTCTGAGGACATCGAAATCAGGTCGGGGCGTGGCGCAGCCCGGTAGCGCACCTGCTTTGGGAGCAGGGGGTCGAAGGTTCGAATCCTTTCGCCCCGACCAATAGATTCAAGGGGTTGCGCTGATGGCGTGGCTCCTTGTTTTTGTTTGGGTCGCCCTTGGTTATCAGTGCAAACGACTTATTGGGTGGAGAGGAACATAAACCAGACGTCGGGTTCGGCTTATTCGCAGCCAATGTGGACATCGTCGAGAAAGAAGCCAGAGCGAGCTAAAGAGGAATCGGATGTGAACTGGAACTGAACTTGGATCCTCTGCCCTACGAAGGACAACAGCGGGTAGGACCGTTGCATCCAGTTTTCGTAACTGGACGTAAAGGAGTCCAGTTCGTGAACTCTTCCGTCCTCGTCAATCACACGCAATAATACATAATCGCCATAGGAGTAGAGGGAATACCAGCAATAGAAGCTCAACGAAGGTGTGTCGCCACAGACAAGAACTTCTGGAGAGAACAGGCTTCCATTCCAACTGTTGCCATAAGTACCTGAAAGAGCGACTCCCCAGCATTGCATGCTGTTGAATCCGGTTTGAGGTCCATTGGATGGCACACCCTGTTCCCAACCGTCGCCGACGGTCGTCCAGCCCTGACTTCCAAACTCGAAATCGAATACGCCGTTGTACGCTGAGAGGGTGATTGCCTCGGTTGCCAAGGTTCCGGTCGAGTTGCCGCTGAGGTCGATCAGGTTGTCGAGCATCATCGTCACTTCGTCTCCCGAGGCGTCGACTCCGGGTGGAATCATGAAAAGGAATGTTCCGGAGTGACGGCCGTTGTCCCAGGACCAGGTGGCCTCCATCGGATCGAGTGCGAAGCCGGGGTCACCGCCGAGTTCGGCGATGAATAGGATGGGATCAGGTGAGTCCACTGCAACGAATTCCGAGAATAACAGACTGATCTGCAATGGCGTCATTTCACTCGTGTCGTTGAATGCTCCACCGGTCACCTCAACCCTCTGGATTGATGGAGCGGTCCCATCTGCGACCTGGAGCACAGCGTGTGGTGAGCCGGGGGCTGGATTTGTAGCGTCGACAGGTACGATGCAGAACGAGACGTTGATGCCCGCGAGGGGTGTTAGCAAGCCATCGACTTGATATCGGTCAAAGAACTCAGGAAGCAAACAGGTCGTTTCGACAACTCCCCATTCGTAGTCCGTAGAGTCGGTGAGCAGCAGGACCCAATCCTGATTATTCCTGTCGTCACGGGCGTAGAGATTATAGCCGCTGGAGCAGGTGACTGCAGGCCAAGAGAGTGAGAAAGAGCGTGTGTCATAGTCGAAGGGGGGCTGGATGGGGTCCAAGGTCAGTTCCGTCACAGTCTCATCGCAGTCCCCGTCCAGATTCAAAGAGCCCGTGATCCAATAGAATCTGCGTGATAATAGATAGATCCAGCCATCGTCCGATGTGATGGTAATGACAAGCTCGTAGTCCATTGCGTCGTTGTTGAGTTCCACCACAGGCGAACACTGCAGGCGAATCGGTGAGGTCCACTCAGCCGTGACAGGGATCGGTTCGTATGGGGGGTTATCCTGCTCCAATGTGATCTCGACGAAGACGGTTGCAGGATCGATTTCATGGGAGAAAAGGATCCAAACGTTGGAGCTTCCAACGAGACTATATCCATTATTCGGGATGTTGGACTGCATCAAGATCGGTTCGGTGGCGCCCAGCAGGGGCATCATGATGGGATCGGGAGGAGCGACGAATTCACGAAGATCGAAGTCGATGTCAGCATTCCCGTAGTCCATCACCCCGTCGTCGTCGATATCGTGAGGGGCGGCGGAAAAGGTTACTAGGGCGTTCGGGATACCCGTCAGCGTCACTGATCCGGTCGAGTCCGTCACGCCGGACGCAGTGTATGACGCGGGATCGAATTCGTAGGTATTGCCGTAGGCGCTCATACGAACATCGGATACCGAAATAGTGACCCCCTGCAGCGGGACGCCATCGGGCTCTCCGTATACCTTTAACACGACGGAGCCCGAAGTGGTCACGAGTTGAAAATCAACCACTGCTTCGATACGCTTTACTGCTGCGGATAGATGAATGTTCGTCCTCACCGTGGCGTATCCTGGCGAGGACAGTATGATTTGGTAGGTTCCTTCTGTCAGATCGTCGACCTGGAAGACACCAAGGTCATCGCACGTTCCAGAGTGATCGGATCCGAGAATCGCGTACGAGGCACCGGCCAGGGGCAGGCCGTATGCATGGTCCAATACGCGTCCGGTCAGGCGATATGTCACTGTCGGGTTCGGCAGCGAAATGTAGGTGACATCATCGGAATCGCATCCACCGAATGTTCCCAAGAGAATACCGATAAGGAAGAAGGAGATGAGACTGGTTCGTATCGTCGTCATGATAGAAATCTCCCGTCTTGAGGTGGGTTCGGCCAATCCGCGGCATCCTGGTTGCGGGAGTCAGATATGATTCAAATTGTGGCTCAAGGATTTCTTTATCGTGCCAGGATACGATCGTATGCGGATTCTATCCCATCGATATTGCAGAGTCAATGACATGGGGCACAACAGCTACAGTTGCTATGTGATGTCGGGTGGCTAAGCCATCTTCAGGTTTACCTCACTAGCACCACTTTCCTCACCTTCCGCTCGTCCACATGCCGCACGGAGATCATGTATGTTCCAGCAGCTTGTGCCCGTCCTGCACTGTTCCTGCCGTCCCAGGTTACAGCATGCCGCCCGACCCTTCGCTGTCCGTCGACTAGCGAGGCGATATGCCGTCCGGCCAAATCGTATACGTCGACGGTCACGGGGCCGGGACTAGCTTGGTCCCACGAGATCGTCGTCCGCGGATTGAAGGGATTCGGCACCGCCGGCAGCAGGCGCAGCGACGTGGGCACGGCGCCGGGATCGGCGGGCGGGGGCGGTTCGATCGCGACGGTGCCGCAGTCCAGAGGGAGGCCGTACCAGCCGCCGTTGTAGGTCGCAATGACGAGCTGGTCGTTGGTGGCGAAGATCGAGGCGGGACGTCCGGGGACGGCCACGCGACCGAGCAGGAGCGGAGTCGTTCCGGAAAGATCGAAGATCTTGATCCGGTCGCCAGGAGGAGGGGCATACGACGGATCGCATCGTGTGTCGGGACGATCGACCATGTAGGCGCGGTCTCCGTACACGACGGTGTCATGGGAGTGGCCGTCGGCGTCGAGGATGTGTCGCTCCAAGGGCAGGCTGGGATCGGACACGTCGTAGAGCCACGTGCCGCCCGGGTCCATGATCATGGCGAGGGTGTCGCCGAACAAACGCAAATCGACGCACTCGGCGGCCCCCGAGTCCTGCTCGAGGTACACCATGTCCGCCGGGTTCGTGATGTCGATCTTACGTAAGCCCATGAGCTGGGTGGCCAGATAGAGGGTGTGGCCAACGACCTGAGTCCCGCGTACGGAAAAAAAGTTGGGGAGGGTCAGCTCATCGAGAATGATAGGTGTGGAGGGATTCGAGACGTCGATGGTGTAGAGCTTGCTCTGGGCCAGCTGGCCCTGCTGAACGCCCATGTAGGCGATCCCGGCATGGACACCGAACCCCACCAGACGGGGATTATCGAAGAAGAGGTCGTAGAGGGAGAATGATCCGATGCGGGGGCACGAGTGGGGTGTGGTGAGATCGTGGATGAAGATCGAATCATAGGACGCCATGTAGAAGCGAGTTCCGTCGATGGTTTCGTCGTGGCGTGTGCAGGACAAACTGCCGTTGGGGAGGTCCGTCGGGACCGGGGACGGCGGGCCGGTCGCTTCCAATGTCCATAACCCTGTGCGGGAACGGAGAAGGCCGGGGTATTCGCGGATCATGATATCGCTCGACACCAGTGGTGGTTTCGAATCGATGATCGGGAAGCCCGGGTCCATAATGTCGACGGACTCGAGTCCGAATCCGTTGCTGATGCCGACGAGGCTCCTGCTGCCGCACCGGGCGTAGTGGTGGGGCACATCGCCGACATCGATAGGATCGTCGATGGAGGTGATGTCATAGACATCGGTATCGATGAACATGAGGTCGTCGATGACATGAGGTCGGGTGTCGCCGTTGACCCAGCCGACGAGGAGGGGTTCTCCGGGATTCGAGACATCGTAGATGTCCGTCCAATCGCTCCCCATACTCGAGTAATGAACGACCAGCATCCTGCCCTTGATGAAGTTCAACGAGTGACCGTACTGCGTGTTGTACGTTTCGAGGCCTGTGGGGATCTCGGCTCCGGCTCCGCCCTCACGCAGGTCGTAGGCGCACACATCATCCATGTAGCTGATCCAGGCGATCGAATCTGAGACGGCCATGGCTTGTGCGCCGTAGAGACATGTCCAACGGCCGGCCTCCACGGGCGGCGTTTGCGATGCATCGATGCGGACGATTTCGTTACCGTCGATGCCGTAGAGAAGTGGGCCTTCAACAGTGAGGTCCGACAGGCTCCAGGGAGCTTCGAGCGATGGCAGAGGAGTCGGTGATCCGGGGTCGCTCACATCCCAGACCCGGACGCCGCCGCTGGCCGTCACGAAGATCCGGTCGCCGATGGATCTGATCGCGTAAAGACGTCTCGGTTCCAAGATATGGCCATGGATCTTGACATCGTTCTCATCCCGCAGATCCAGGATCTTGATTCCTTCCCTGTCGACGGCGTAGGCCCAGTCACCCACGGAGGCGACACTGGACGGCGCGGAATATCCAGGAACAGACCAGAGTAGAGGAGGGTCGAGCGGTGCGATTCCTGAATAATCCACGCAGTCCTGCGCCGCCGCCAGCCCACCCGTACCAAGCACCCCGATGATCAGGATGATTCCCGTCATCCACCCCAGCGTCTTCATATGGCCACCTCATAGCAATGCGTATGGTTTCGTCATCGTTGTGAATCTACGGGACCGTTTCAAGCCGGGTCAAGGAACATAGGGACTCCGCCACGGGAGATTGATGAATCATGCCCCCCATGCGTGGATCCACGCACGGGGAGCCTCAGGGATCAAACCCGAAGCCCCACGAAGGGCGGGTCCAGCTGTCGTCGCCGAGCGACGACGCCCGCCCGGTCGACAACCCCCAGCGACTCATCCTCTGCAGGCACGGTGCTGTATCACTGACAATCCCGTATCCGGGAAACAGTTACATATTCGACACCCCAGGCCCGCCCCATGCAGTCCCCGCCCCAGCAACCGAAACTGGCGGCACCGACGCAACCGGGCGCCCGCAGGAAACCAAGTCCACTGTTCTCAACTGCATCTGAGTCCCGACGCGGCTTGACAGGGTACACAACGTGCCCCATTATTCCCTCTCCGCGCCCCTGCGCGGGCGCCTGGGAAGTCGCGCCTGTAGCTCAGCTGGATAGAGCACCGGACTTCTAATCCGGCGGTCGCAGGTTCGAATCCTGCCAGGCGCGCCAAAAAGACCTCGGTGGTGGATGTAGCTCAGTTGGCAGAGCCCCTGGTTGTGGTCCAGGTGGTCGTGGGTTCGAATCCCATCATCCACCCCACCTTTTCCCTCCTTCACGGAGGGGCGCGCGCGGTCCCGCACTGGGGCCGTTTTTCGCGTCCGGGGGTGGCGTCGGGGGCGGAGATGCCCTAGAATGCGCCCACCGCATCGCACCGTGGTTTCGGTCGAAGATCTCCCGCAACGGCGGCCCGTCCGCCTCGATAACCAGGAGGAACGTACACATGGCCAGCGTCAACAAGGCGATCATCGTCGGGAACCTCGGCAAGGATCCGGAAATGCGGTACACCCAGAGCAACACCGCGGTGACCAACTTCACCGTCGCGACCACAGACCAGTGGACCGACCGCGAGGGCAACAAGCAGGAGCGCACCGAATGGCATCGCGTGGTGGCCTGGGGCCGCCTCGGCGAGATCTGCGGCCAGTATCTGCAGAAGGGCAAGCAGGTGTACATCGAAGGTCGCCTGCAGACCCGCGAGTGGGAAGACCAGCAGGGCCAGAAGCGCTACACCACCGAGATCGTGGCTCGCGAGATGCAGATGCTCGGCCGCGCCGGCGACAGCCAGGGCGGTGGCGGCGGCGCCCCTGCGAGTCCGGCCCAGCAGGCCCCTAAAAAGGCCGCCCAGCAGGGTGGACCGGCCCAAGATCCCTTCCCCGAGGCTCCCATGCCCGGTGATGACGACGATCTGCCCTTCTAGTCGGACAGCGGTGAATTACGAAGAGGCGCCCCTCGGGGCGTCTCTTTTTGTTGTAGATATGGACAATCAGTACTGATTCGCTGTACATTTAATGGTAGCTGATCGACCTGCACCGTCACCGGGAGCGGTCCTCCTTGAGATCTACTCGCATCGCCGTACGTGTTTTGATGTGCCTGTGTGCCGCCGTCACATTGGTACGCGCTCAGTCGTGCATCGAATACGATGCCCTCGATCCCTATGACGTTCCCCGCCTCTGGGATCATCCCGGCTTTGCTACACCGACACGTGCCGCAACCCGCGGCGAGACGGCATTCGTCCTCGACGAGGACGGTATGAAGATTTTGGATCTGGCTGCTTTGCCCGATGTCACCATCGTCGCGACGATGTCGTCTTCGGTGTATTTCTACGACGTGGATGTTTTCAAGGACCGCCTCTACCTGGCCACGGAACATGGACTGCGTGTTCTCGACATCTCCGATCCCGAAACCCCGACCATCACCAATATCCTCGAACCCGGCACGACCTTCCGCACGCTGCTACTCGACGGCGGGCGCCTGTTCGCGAGCGGGGGTGCTGGTTCTCTGTTGATCGACGTGGCGGGGGGGGGCGATGAAATCGTGGCCCGTTGGACCATGCCCGGCCCCATCCAGTCCATGACCAGGCTGGCCAACGTGCTCTGGTGCACCAATCAGTCCGGCGACCTGCTTGCCTACGACATCACCGATACGCATAAGGTCAGCCGCATCCCGTTCGAACTCGAAGTGCTGTTCTCAGGCGATCTGATCGCTGTTGGGCAATACCTCATGGCAGGCGATGTGAACAGCAACGGCGACATGATCAGCGTGATCGACGTCAGCGACCCCACCGCGCCAACGATCGTGACCCGATTCGCCGCCAACGATCCCATGGCCCTTTTCGACCAACAGCTGATCGTCGGCGACAAGGTCTACAACGTCGCCGACCCTACGTCTCCCTACCTCACTGGTTCGGTGACGCCTTTCGACATCGTGCTGCCCACGACGCCGGCCGTGGGGCTGGTCACCGGTTTCGGCTGGGAGGCCGTGGACCTGGATCTGCCCTGGTATCCCGTCCTCGCCGCCGCCAGGCCGGTGCGCACCGACTTCGGTCCGACCGCCATCCACGACGGCATGCTCTTCGCCGGCAACGGCGTGTGGAATCTCGAGACCCCCGACGTTCCCGAACTGTTGAGCGACGGCTACTCGGTGAACTTCTACCGCGGCTGGGATTCCTACGACGCCGGAATGCACTATCAGGAACGCCGCGAAGGCGTGCTGGTGACGGAATTGAGCGACCCGTCCGCACCCCGGAAGCTGGGCATGTTCCGTTTGCGCGATCTGGTGGGTAACCCCGGCCCGTCGTTCCTGATGTCGGTGATCGATGGGCTCGGCTACTACTTGTACCAAAGCGTTCCCGGGTTCACCGGCCGACCAACGCTGGCTGTGTTCGACATGGGCGACCCTGTACATCCAAAGCAGATCGGTTCAATGCAGCTGACGACCGTCTTCGACTGTATCGACATGATGAAGATCGGTGACGTGCTCTACGTGATGACCGGTGTCAGTGGATGCAGAATGGTCGATGTGAGCGACCCCACCGCGCCGTATTTCCTGGCCACGCTGCCGGGACGGGCCCCGTCGACGAAGCTCATCCGCGAAGGCGATCTGTTGGGCATGGTCATGAGCACCTGGGGTATCGACCTGTACAACGTGGCGGACCCTTATTCCCCCGTGTATAAGGGCCGGGTCGCCACGAATCGGGCGGTGGTCGACGCCACCTTCTCCGGCGACCACGTGTTCACCTTGGCTGACGGCATGATCCACATCTTCGACATCTCCCATTCTCCTATTCTGCTGGGTTCATTCCGCCCGCCCGCCAGGGTTGCGGCTCTGGACGCAAGTCCGGAAAGGCTGCTCGTGGCGACCAAGGGCGGCGGCTGGTTTGCCTATGCTCCCGACTGCGGGACTGCGGCTCCTCTCGAGAACCAGGCTTTCGCTGAGGCTACGCCGCCGCCTGTTCGCTCCCTCCGCGTCGCTCCCAATCCGTTCAATCCCCACACCACCGTCTCCTGGGATCAAGAGCGTCCGGAATCGGTACTCGTGACGATCCACGATCTGAGCGGACGTCGCGTTGCGACTCTTGCCGAAGGCCAGAGCAATGCCGGTCACCATGCCGTGATCTGGAACGGCACGGATGATTCGGGACGCGCCCAGGCCACCGGAGCCTATATGGTGAGTCTGCGCCGTGATGACAGCCGGGATGTTAGAAAAGTCCTCCTGATCCGTTGATCCCCAGCTTGAACGAGATCAGATTCCATAACGCCCGGGAGTTGTTATGACCGCCCGTATCGCCGCCCCGTTCCTGCTGATCGCCTCGCTGGTCTCCGCCTCCATCAGCACAGCGGTGGTCGACTGTGTCGATCACGGCCGCTCGCTCCGCCTCGTCGCCACCCGGGCCGGGGCCGGGGCTGTGGACGACATGAGCCGCATGGGTCCGTACGTGTTGTTGGGTGTCGCGGACGTGGGGCTCACCGTCTACGATCTGACCAATCCGGAGATTCCCTGGTTCATCGTCGAGCATGTGCTCGGAGCGGGACAGTGGCGTGTGGCGGGTTCGGGGAGTACGGCGGTCATGGCGCGTGCCGACGACAGTTCCCTGCTCTGTCTCGATATGGGTGCGCCTTCATCGCCCCGCGAAGCCGGCGGTCTCACGTTGCCGGGCTGGACGGTGGACATGGTGGGGGGGGCATCCCACATCTACATCCTCTGCGATACCGACATCGGCGGCGCAGCCCGGATGCTGATCACCGTCGATGTCACCAATCCCGATGCACCGCTGATCACCGACAGTCAAACGGTGTCCGATCAGACGGCAGCGCTGGACCTGAGAGACCAGACCCTGGCCCTTGCCGGACCCTTGAGTCCCAACCTGCGCATCTTCAATCTATCCGCCCCCGCTGTCCCGACATCGGTCGACACCTGGCACGGCGGCGGCTTGGTCAGGGACGTAGCCCTGAGCGCCGATCGGGCCTGGCTCGCCGGCAACGGCGTGCTCGTGTCGATCGACATCACCGGCGACGCACAGCTGGCCCTATCCCATTACGACCCCGGGGCCTGGACCGAGGTGGCGATCGAGGGCACACGCCTCCACCTGCTCGGCGACAGCACCGACGACGCGATCGGTTATGAAGTCTTCGATATCGCGTTCGGCACCTTCGACCTGATCGGTTCGTCGGCGATGACCGGCGGCGACGTGGAGGCCGATGGATCATGGTCCTATCTGGCGCGTGAGGAAGAAGGGTTCGCCGTTCTTGCTCTGGATGATCCGCGCCCCGTGGCGCCGGCAGGCGTGGTGGTACCTGAGACGATCCACGACGATGTGATGGCCGTCTTCACCGACGGCGATCTCGCCGGGGCCCTCCTCGACACCCGAACCGCAGGCGGCAGTCCCACCGGACGTCTCTGGCTCCTCGACGTCTCCGATCCCGAGGCTCCGGTCCGTCTGGCAGGACTGGACATCCAGTATGAGCCCCGTGGTCTGGCTCTTGGGGGCGATCTCGCCGCGGTGATCTCGTACAGCTCAGGACAGAACCGAGGCAAACTCGCCCTGGTGGATATCAGCGATCCTGCCGCTCCTGTGCTGGGGAGCATCGTCAACCTGGGCGGAGATCCCCGGGCGTTGTTCGTGCGGGGGAACTACGTGCAGGTCTTCGTCGAGGGGACCAATGTTCTGGGCGTGGGCGATCATACCCAGCTCGTCTACGCCGCCGATCCGGCCGACCCGCAGGTGGCCCTGTTTCAGCCGTTGCCGGAGGCGCCCCGTTGCATAGGCGTGGACGGCAATGCCGTGGTCATGTCCATGGATGGGATCCTCGACTACTACATCTACGACGCCTCGATGGTGCCTGTCCTCGTCGACACATGGAACACGAGCGTCTCGGCAACGAGTCTAGCACTCGACGGGACGCGTCTGATCATCGGCGGCGATGGTTATGTCCTGACGGGGGATCTCGAAGTCCCGGGACAGCTCGATCTCCATACTTCGGTGGCTTTGCCGGGCCTCTGCAGCAGCCTGTTGCTGGACGGCGATATGCTCTATGCGTCGGCAGGGGACCTGATCGCCATCGATGTCAGCATGCTCGAAGCGCCGCGTTGGGCGGGGATGGTCGGACCGGGGGCTGGCGGCGGCGTGGCAACGACTTCAGCTGTCCTTGTGGCGGGAGCGGGTCCACGCGGCGTGGAGCTGCTGCGCAATCACTGTGAAGGAGGCGTGGGCAACGACGACCCACCGCCCTCGGATGAAGGCCTGCAGATTCCTCAGCGGAGCAGCCTGTCGGCGCCCCGCCCGAATCCCTTCAACCCGAGTGTGAGGGTGGCGTTCGAGCTGGCCCGGCCAGGCCGTGCGTTGGTGACCGTTCACGACGTGGCAGGCGCTTTGGTGGCGACACTGTCTGAGGGAGTTTTGTCGGTCGGTCACCACGAAGTCGACTGGCACGGTTGCGGTGACGACGGGCGCGAAATGCCGGCCGGCCTCTACCTCGTTCGACTCAGCACCGAAGACGGCGCCGACACCCGCAAGGTTTCGCTGATTCGTTGATCAGGCCCGCGCCTCGCAGTGCCGGTAGAGGGGACAGGCGTCGCAGTCGGGTTTGCGGGCCCTGCACACCGCGCGTCCATGATCGATCAGCAGATGGCCGATCCCCACCCAGTCCTTCTTCGGTACGCATGCGTTCAAGTCCCGCTCGATCTTCACGGCGTCCTTGGGGCCGTGTTCCGTCAATCCCAGTTTCACCGCGATGCGCCCCACGTGGGTGTCGACCACCACGCCGTCGGGCTTTCCCATGGCCACACCGAGCACCACGTTGGCCGTCTTGCGGCCCACGCCGGCCAGCTTCACGAAATCGTCGATGGTCGTGGGCAGTTCGCCGCCGTGTTTTTCGATGATGTCGGTGCTGCAGCTCTTGATGGACTTGGCTTTCTGGCGGAAAAAGCCGGTGGAGCGGATCGCCTCTTCGATCTCCTCGACGGGTGCTTCGGCGAAGGCCCGGGCGTCGGGGAATGAGGCGAAAAGGTCCGGAGTGACCATGTTGACTCGAACGTCTGTACATTGGGCGCTCAGGATGGTGGCGATGAGCAGCTGGAAGGGGCCGTCGTGATCGAGACTGCATTTGGCGTCGTGGTAGCGCTCGGTCAGGATGCGCACGACGTGACCGACGCGTTTCTTGCGGGCTGGGAGATCGAGCATGGGGATGATCCTCACGGAAATGTCGGCCGCGGCCGAAAACGGGGTGGAAACCTTGACAGACCCCAACCTCGGTGCTAGTTTGCGGGGCCGGCGGGAGAGGATAACACGCCTCTTGCGGTTGCACCACATTCCGGATACGGGGCGCCACTAGCTCAACTGGCAGAGCATCTGACTCTTAATCAGACGGTTCGGGGTTCAAGTCCCTGGTGGCGTACCAACTATGACTAGGGGTTACAGCGGATGCTGTGACCTCTTTGTCGTTTCATGTATGAGGGGCTTCTGCGTACCGCAGAAACCCCTCGGTTTTCCAAGCCATAGTGGGCATTTACTGGATCGGCTTGCCCTCGCCATCCACAACAACCGGCGCCCCGAACCCCGCCTCCTCCAACTGCGGCAACACCTGCTCCTTGTCGCCTACCAGAACGATCAGCAGATCATCCCAGGTGTACAGACCCGAAGCCGCTACGGCGTTGAGGGCGGCTTGATCGACCCCAGCCAACGCCGTAAGATCACGACGCACAGCGTCGACGGGGCGGTTGGCCTTGAGCAGGCCGGTGACCAGGTTGGCCATCTCGCCGGTGGTCGCTCCCGCGTTCTCCAGTTCGAAGCGTACGGTGCGCACAGCCTTCTCGGTTTCCTCCGGGGTGACGTCGCCGTTGCTCAGACCGTCGAACTCCTTCTTGAATTCGCTCAGGGCCGGTCCCGTGACGCGGGTCTGCACACCGGACGAAGCCGTCAGCAGCCATTGGTCGCCGCTTTCGATGAAGGCTGAGCGTGCGCCGTAGGAGTAGCCGTGCTCCTCGCGGATATTCTGCATGAGGCGGCTGGTGAACGAGCTGCCGAAGAGCGTGTTCAGGCACTCGCGGGTGACGCGTTCGGCGTCGTCCGGTCCCGGAATCGGGCGGGCGAGCATGATGACGGTCTGCGGTGCGTCGGGGCGGTCGACCAGCAGCATGCCGGGTTTGGGTTCGGTCAATGGAGTCGATGATGTTACGACGGCGTCGCCCTTGCCCTTCCAACCATTCAGGTGGCGGTCCAGGGCTTTCTTGATCTGAGCCGGCTCGAAGTCGCCCACGAACACGTAGGCGGCGTGTTCGGGATTCATCAGGAGCGTCAACGAGGCAGTCACATCGTCGCGGGTCAGCGACGCCACCGTTTCGGCGAAGCCGTCTCCGGGGAGGCCGCGGGGATCGTCGCGGCCGAAGAGGCTCAGACGCATCACGGTCTGGGCGACGCGGTTGGCGCTCTCGCCCCGGGACAGGATGCCAGCCAAGGCCAGATCCTTCTCGCGGGCAAAATCCTCGGCAGTGATTTTGGGACGGATCAACGCATCACCCAGCAAGGCAAGTGTCTCATCCAGGCGTGAGGTCAGGCCCGATACCTGGACCGATAAGTTCTCGGTGCTGCTGCGGACCCCGATCCGTGCTCCGAGCGAGGCTACAGCGTCGGCAAAGGCCGCGGCGTCGCGGTCGCCGGCACCCTTGGTGAGCATGGTGGCGCACAGCGAGGCCAGGCCGGCTTGATCCGAGTCCATGAGCCGCTCGCCGCCGTCGACGATGATCTGGCCGCTGAACAATCCGCTGCCGGGACGGCTGACCACGTACAGGGGGCGGCCGTTCTTCAGTTCGAGCCTGGTGGCGACGGCCGGCTCGGCCGGGCGGTCGGGCAGGTTCTCTGGCCTCTGGTTCAGGTCGGCTCCGGCCACCGCGGCGTCTTCGGGCAGAATGCGCAGATCGACGCGGCCTTCGCCCAGGATCTTGCGGCTCCACAGGCGGACCGACTCGGAGGTCGGGGATAGCTGGCGAGCGAGCTCGCGATCGAAGCTGTCGGCTTCGCCGTAGGCCTTGCGGAAAGCGTTGAGCAGGTTGGCGCGGCGGGTCAGGCTCTCCTTCTGG
This sequence comes from uncultured bacterium, assembly GCA_937910695.1. Taxonomy (GTDB): domain Bacteria; phylum Krumholzibacteriota; class Krumholzibacteriia; order LZORAL124-64-63; family LZORAL124-64-63; genus CALEMW01. The sequence continues at coordinate 31,011 of CALEMW010000139.1, read as the reverse complement.
CGCAGGAAACCTGACTCGGTGGACGCCTTGACGCGGTCCAGCTCGGCCTCGGTGGGGCCGTCGGTCTGCAGGCGGTCGATCTCTTCGAGAACGACCCGTTTGATCTGCTCGAGGTCGGCGCCCTCGGATGCCGTGGCCTCGATGTGGAACTCGCTGCCGAGCTCCTTGCTGTACTGGTAGACGTCGATGTTCTGAGACAGTTTGTCCTGGAGCACCAGGCGTTCGTACAGGCGGCCGGTCTGGCCGGCGGCCAGCAGCGACGCGATCATCTCCATGTCTGCGTCGCCGTCCTGGTAGGCGGCCGGTGAGTGCCACACCAGGTACAGGCGCGGGAAGTTCACGCGGTCGACGGCCATGCGGCTGACCTCGCGGGCGAGGGTCACCGGTTCGGCGGTCTTGTGTTCGGGCAGCGGTCGGGCCGCGACGGCGCCGAAGGTGCTCGCCACCAGCTCCTTGGCCACGGCGGGATCGAAGTCGCCGGCCACGACCAGACTGGCGTTGCCCGGCACGTAGTAGGTGTCGAAGAAGGCCTTCACGTCGGCGGCGGTGGCGGCCTCGAGGTCCTCGTGGCTGCCGATGATCGAGTGCTGATAGGGGTGGTGGGCCGGGTACAGGGCTTCGGGCAGGATCAGCTCGGCGATGCCGTAGGGCTGGTTCTCCACGTTCTGCCGGCGCTCGTTGCGCACGACGTCGCGCTGCAGGTCGACTTTCTTTTCGGTCATCGCAGCGCTCAGCGCGTCGAGTCGGTCGGCGTCGAGCCACATCAGAGTCGGCAGCAGCGAGCGCGGGCCCCAGGAGTAGTAGTTGGTGCGGTCGGTGCCGGTCGAGGCGTTGTTGGCGCCGCCGCCTCGTTCCATGAGCATATCGAACTGATTGTCCGGCACGCGGTCGGTGCCCATGAACATCAGGTGCTCGAACAGGTGGGCGAAACCGGTGCGGCCGGGGTCCTCATCCTTGGAGCCGACGTGGAACCACGTGTTTATCGTCACCATGGGTTGCGACGGGTCGGGGTGCAGGATCACCGTCAGGCCGTTGGGCAGCGTATAGGTCTCGGTGATAAGAGGAGCCGCTGTGGCGGCGGCGGCCAGCGCGAAGCTGAGCAGCAGCAGAGAGGCGAGGGCACGCATGTCGTCCTCCGGTTCAAGGATGGGGTGGCCGGGGCAGTACGGGCGGCCGTCGCGTGGGTTCCCGACTATGATCAGAGATGAGGGCCAGGGACGCCAGAGCTTTGTGGGGTGTGCGACGTTGGTGAATCCTCAAGACGCGTGGTAATCTGCGGTGTGGAGTGGCTGTCGATTCCAGCTGTGAGTTTCACATTGTGTCTGAAGGGTTGGTTGTAGACGGTGATGCGTTCAGTGATCATTCTCCCGGTGTTCGCGACGTTCCTCATGATCGCCGCCATCACCCAGGCATCGTCACTATCCGACCGTACTGCTTTCCTCGCCCGCCTCGATACTCTCCATGTTGAACACCGCGTCGATGAAGTCGAGGCGATCATCGCCCCGCTGCTCCTGGAAGCCCGAGCCGAATCCGATTCCTCTTTTCTCCAGCCCCTGGTCGCGAAGCTGGGCCGTTTGCATGCCTCGTACGGGCGCCCTCGCGAAGGCGAACCGCTGTTGGCCGAGGCAGCCGATCTTGCAGCCGCTCGTCAAGATACGCTGGGCTGGTGCGACGCCTTGCGCTGGCTTGGCCTCGCCGTCGAGCAGCAGGGGCGGCAAGACGAGGCTCGTGCGATCTACCGGAAGCTCCGGGATCTCGCTCTTGCAACCGACGATACCCGGCACGAAGCCTGGAGCCTTGTGGGCCTCGCATTCCTGGCGACGCGCAACGGTCTCTATACGGATGCCGAACGGGATTACCGCCGCGCCGCGGATCTCTTTCACGAACGCGGAGAGGTGCAGCCCGAGGTGTGGGCCCTCAACGGTCTGGCAGTGGCCCTTCAGGATGCCGGCCGCACCAGCGATGCGGTGTTCTGTCTCAATCGGGTGGTGGGCCTGGCCCGCGATGTCGGCTATGAGGCGGTTGAGGCCCTGGCCGAGAACAACCTTGGAGCGCTGGAATACGCCACGGGCGATCCGGGGCTGGCCCAGCGCCACTACGAACGCGCCTATGAGCTTCAGATCGCTCTTGCGCAGCGACAGGATGCGGTGATCACCGGCGGCAATGAAGTGGACTGTTTGATCGAGCTCGGAAGGTACAAGGAAGCGGAGGCTCTGCTCGACGATCTCCAATCCGTGTGCCGGGATGGGGGGTTCCGTGACCGAGAACCCGCCGTCAAGATCCGCAGGGCGAGGCTGCGACGCCTGCAGGGCCGCAACCGGGAAGCGAAGCAGATCGTGCGCGAAGCTCTGGTCTCCGACTCGGAGGTCCTTGATATCGAGGACCGATGCGAGTGCCTGATGGGTCTGGCGACGTCCCTCGCCTCCGAAGACAGCCTCGAAGCCGCTCTGGCTGTTCTTGAAGACGGCACACGACGCTGGGGCAGCAGGACGGGGGGCCAGACGGCCGTCAATTTGAGCCTCGCACTCGGTCGGGCTGAATTCCAGGCTGGTAGGGACGAGCGTTCGGTCGCGACCCTCACCCGAGTCGCCGAACAGGCCCGATCCCAGACGCTCGTCCGCCATCTCTTCGAGGCCCTCGAACTGCGGGCCGCCGCCGAACACCGGCTCGGCCGCGACGCCGAAGCCCTGGCCTCGCTCCGCGATGCGGCGCTGGTCTGGGAGGATGTCCGCGATGCGCCGCGCGATCCCGCTTGGCGGGAGCAGCGAAGCGCGGCGGGCGGCCGCATCGCCGCGGACCTGGCGGGCATCATGTTGGGACATCGGGATCCCACCGAGGGCATCGCGGCCGCCTTCGACGCTGTCCAGGTCTTCAAGGCCAGGACCATGGCCGAGCGGATCCGGGACCGCCGAGGTGTCGACACCCAGCGCCCGGCGCGGAAGCCGACGACCGCGGCTGAACTGCAGACCCAGGTGCTGGCCGAAGGGGAGCTCCTGCTCGACTACTATCTCGGCGACGAAGAATCCTATCTGTTCGTCGTCGGTGGCGACGGCGTCGAGGTCGTGCGGTTGGCGGCGGGGGACGAACTCGAGGCCAAGGCCCGTATCCTGAGGGATGTGATGTCGACGTGGCCCCGCGACGGGCACGGCGAAGCCGTCTCCACGATCGGGGTCACCATGGCCGGGGAGCTGTTCGGAGAGGCTGCTCCGCGAATCGCTGCGAGCCACAAGCTCGTGGTCATTCCCGACGGGGCGCTCAACCTCGTGCCCTACGAAGCACTTTCGACAGCAGGATCGGTATGGAGCCGATGCCCCTCGGCAACGATCCTGGCCGGCCTGCGAGTCGATGATGACGACCGCTCCCGTGGTGAGGGTATCCTGGCATTCGCTTCCGAGCAGATGGGGGACGGACGGCCGTTGCCCGGCGCCGTGAGCGAAGCCAGGTCGCTGGCCGCCCGTTACGAGCATGTCGATCTGCATGTCGCAGGCCTCCTATCGCCACCCCTCGACGCCGAGGAATTGCGAGGACGCTCGGTGCTCCATCTGGCCACCCACGCCCGCGCCGATGACCGGCGGCCCTGGTGGTCGGAGATCGATCTGGGGCCGGGCGGCGATGGCGAGCCGCATGCGACCTTGCGCGCAGATGTGATAGCCGTCTCGGATTACGCCGCCGACCTGGTCGTGCTCTCAGCCTGCGAAACAGCCGGCGGACGGATTCTCTCTGGTGAGGGAGTGTTGGGCCTGTCGAGCGCGTTTTTGGCGGCGGGCTCACCGGTCGTGGTCGCCACGCTCTGGCCCGTCGAGGATCAAGCCGCCTACGCCTTCATGGAAGGGTTCTATCGTGCCCTGGCGTCGGGGCGAACCGTGGCCGAAGCACTCGCTGCAGCTGGCGAGGGCCTGAGAAAGGACCCCGCAACTGCCCATCCGTTCTATTGGTCGGCTTTCGTGGCTGTCGGGGACGGAGACGTGACGATCGATCTTCGACCCAAACGGCACCGTGCCACATCGGCCGGTGTGGTGATCGTGGGCTTGGCTGTCGGAATCCTGCTGATACGTCGACGACGGTTATTCCCGTAGGAAGTATTTTCCCTGCTCTGTGATTCTCTTCCCCCGGATGCGTCCCATCCCTGGCGAGAACGGACCACGCCGCGTCCGTCAGGTCTCATTCTTTCCGGGGGAATGTCCATGAAGACCATCCAGATCGTCCTTGTGATCCTCTTCGTTGCTTCTGCGGTGGTTTCGGCCGCGCCGCAAGAGAACAGCGCTGCTCCGTCTGCCTTACCGTCCCGTCCTCTTTCGCCGATGATGACGGAGATCACAGCTGCGATGGAGGCGTCGCAGGCCGCCGTCGCGGAGCTGACCCGCGGCCTGGCCCATGCCTCGAGTGTCGACGAGGTCATGGCGATCCAGCGTGAAGTAACCCGCCTCAAGGACGAGGCGCGGCTCGAGACATTCCGCATCCAGCTACGTTATGCCGTGGCCGAGGGCCGCACCGAGCATGTGGCCAAGCTCGAGTCGCTCCTCGAAGCCATGACCGCACCGCGCACCTCCGGTGTCCCTGTGGTGCGCGAGCCGGCGACCGCCGGCGGACGATGAGGGGGCGGTCATGAAACGTCTCACCATCATGCTCCTGGGCGTCGTCCTGCTGCTGGCACTCGCCGGCCCGGCGGCGGCCCTGCCCAACTTGACGTGGTACCAGTATGGTACATGGTCGTACCCCGTCGTTCCGCGGGCCTCGTTCCATACGCCGCCGCATGTCTGGCTCTCGCCTGAACTCGAAGGCAACGCTGCGGCCACCTACTGGAACGTTGCCGGCATCAACAACGGTGATGTCAACACCGATATCGGCCAATTCGTGGCTCTTGATCTGGATGGTGTCCAGTCGAGCTACGTGTGGTTCAACTTTCCCATTCTTGTCGGTCAGAACTTCGTGGCGTCGGACCGCGGGCCGATCACGGTGCGGGGCGGGCGTCACCTGATGTCGGTCAGGATCGATTCGACCAACCTCATGACCGAAGCCGACGAGACCGACAACGATTGGGGCCGCCAGTTCGTCTGGACGCCCTATGTGCTCGGCAGCTCGGAAACGGTGCTGCGCAGCCAGCCCCCGGCACCCACGGGAGGCTGGGAGACGCTCGCGGCGCCGGCGACGGGTTTCAACTGCGACGGATTCGCCATCACCTCGAATCTGGGCTGGACCGCGGCCGCCCTGCACGCCGTGGACCCTGCGGCCGACTACGATCTGCGGATGTTCGAACCGACCCCCATCTGGGACTACGCGTTCGAAACGCAGGTGGCCGGCTCGGCCGTCGGTGCTGGACACCTCGACTTCGTCATGGCCAACAGGCACCAGGTCGGCGTCGTGGACTACCACGTGGGTGTGGAAACTTACGCCGGGACCGGAGACTTCCTGATCCAGGAAGTGCACAACTGGTTCCTGAACATCGACGACGACTATCCCACGACCATGGTCACCAACCAGTTCCTTAAGATCTGGGAGATGACCATCCTGCCCGGCGCGACCGGGCCGCTGCTGATGACGTGCGACGCCGCGCCCGGCTCGGATTTACGGCTGGCCGTCTTCGACCCGGCATTCACCGTGGGCGGCCTGCTGGATGCCGCGGTCATCAATGGATCGGCCAGCGACGGCACCCTGCGCTACTTGTACGACTTCGCGGTTCCCGGCGATTATGCGGTGGTCGTCTATCGCGATCCCGTCGATGGGACCGGGCCGGTCGACTTCCTGCTGTCGGTCAAGAGCCAGGCCATCGATTATGCGCCGATGCAGCTTGCGACTTGGCATTCACCGCTGACCCCCCGGCCGGCTGCGGATGGAACGCCGCCATCGGTGCCGCTGCCCGCCCTCCTGTCAGGATGGGCGCCTTCGACCTACTTCAACATCGCCGTGATCAACGAAGGACCGACGACCGCCGGAGGCGTCTCGACTGTCATCTACCGGGACGGCTTGACCAACTCGCCGGGCAATTCATTCCTCTATTCGGCGATCGGAGCGATCCCGCAAGGCGGGGTCGTCACGATGACCAACCGCGGCCCGGTGACCGTACCGGGCGGCCGTCATACCTGGACCCTCGAAATCGATCCCACCGACACGGTGTTCGAAGTATCCGAGGCGAACAACGTCTGGGGGGAACAGTACTGCTGGGCACCGATGACCCTCGGCTACGGCACCCAGATCTACTTCACGTCGGTCAGCAATTATCTCGGCGGCGCAGAGACGATCACCAGCGGCGAACCGTTCCTCTGGAATTGCGACGGCTACCGCCTGGCGCCCGACAGCGGCTGGTGGAGCGCCGTGGCGGTGAACCACGATTTATCCGACGACTACGACCTGCAGCTCCACGACGCCTCGACCGGCCCCAAGAACGGGTTCGACACTTACCAGGCCGGTTCAGCTCTGGTGGGGGGGGAGACGGACTTCGTCGTGGTGAACCGCAATATCGTCGGGGCCATCGACGTGGACCTGGGTGTGACCAGGTACTCGGGGTCGCCGGACTACAGCCTCGACGTACGGCAATCGACCGTCGTGAGCGATCCGTCCCTCACGCCTATCGGGCCGATCCTGCTGGCCGACGGCGAGATGCTGAACATCTACGACATGTGGCTCGAACCCGATGTCTATGCCTTCCAGCTGGACAACATCTCCGGCAGCGTGGACTGGGGGTTCGAACTGCTGCCCCACAACGTCGCCTACACAGGACGCTACAATCACATGTCCGGGGCAGCCGCCTTCGACAACGGGCCGGGTGTGGGCGAGTGGTTCTCCGTCGACATCACCGAGGGAGGCTGGTACGGCCTGGTCGTCTTCAAGGCGAATGTCTCCTCTGCGCCGCTGGTGGGCTCCTACCGCATCCGCGCCGGCCGCGGCGGGACGCCGGTGGACGACGGTGACGCTCCGTCCGTCATGGCCATCTCGGGTATCCATCCCAACCCGTTCAATCCGTCGACCGAGATCGCCTTTGTGCTCCCCTCGGCGGGGGCCGTGCGGCTCGATATCTATGACGCCAAGGGCAGTCTGGTCCGTCGCCTCGTCGACGGGACGCTGCCGTCGGGAAGCCATGCCGTGGCCTGGGACGGCAACGACGATGCCGGCCGCAGGGCTGCCAGTGGCGTGTTCGTGGCCAAAATGCGGTCCGGCGGCCACGACGTAATGCACAAGATGGTCATGCTCAAGTAGCAGGTGAGGGAGAGGCGGGAGGCGCCATTCGGGGGTTTGGCGTCTCCCGCTTCGAACCAGGTTCTGGTATCATGGATGGGAATTCCCTGCCATCGCGATACCCGAACCGACGGATCGACTCCCGACACCATGACGCCCAGGACCACCCCCGAACCCGACGACCGCGATCTGCTGCGGTGCGCTCTCGACGATCCCGATGGGGACGCCGGCCGCCATGCCGCCTCGGATCTGCTCGCGCGCTACCAGCGTCGGGTCTACCTCTGGTGCTATCGCTACGTGCGCGACCACGAGCGGGCGCTGGACATGGCCCAGGAGGTCCTGATGAAGGCTTACGGATCCCTCGCGACTTTCGACCAGCGTGCCGAGTTCGGGTCCTGGATTTTCGCCATCGCCCGCAACCGCTGCCTGAGCGAATTGCGCCGCCCGTCGCTGGTGCTGGACGACCTGGCCGATCCAGACGCCGGGGCTACGCCTCGACCCGGTCCCGATGTCGAGCTGTTGGATCGCATGGACGAGGAGGCGCTGCTGGGCTTGATCGACGACCGCCTCGAACCCGTCGAACGTTCGGCCCTCTGGCTCCGGTGCTTCGAAAAACTGCCGGTGGACGATATCACCGCAATGCTCTCCCTCGACGAAGCCTCTGGAGCTAGGGCGGTTCTCCAACGGGCCCGGAGAAAACTGGTCCGCGCTCTCGAGGAGCGCCGATACAGAGAAGGAGCTGAGGGATCATGATGAACACCTGCATTCCTATCACCGAGCTGCCCGCCGTCGCAGCCCAGCCTGTTGGCGATCCCCGCCGCGATCATCTCGACGCCTGCGCGCGGTGCCTGGCGCGCCTGGAGGCGTACCGGGCCTTCATGGCTGCCGACGAACCTGCGGGGGCCGATGCGGATGAGGCCGAGCGTGTTCTAGGCCAACGCCTTCAGGAGGGGATCGGAAGCACTCCGCGGCCAAGGACGATTCTGAGCTTCCCCTCATCGAATTTCACAACGGGCATGCTCGCCCTCGCCGCCGTACTCGTGCTGAGCCTCGTCGTTCCACGTTTTTTCCAGGTGGGGGATCACCCAGAGGCCGAACCCGTTCTGCGCGGCGGCGCCGGGACCGAGGTGATGACCCTCCGCTCGACTTCACCGGACCAAGGATCCTGGAGCCTGTCCTGGGATGCCGTAGACGGGGCTGACGACTATCTGGTGATTCTGCTGGATGAGAATCTAACCGAAATAGCCCGCCACCGGACCGCGGGGCGGACGAGCTGGATGGCGGCCGTGCCGGGGGCCACTCTCTGGCGAGTCGAAGCCCTCGGCGCCGGCGATCCCGTCGCGGTATCCCGAGCACGGATCCTCGGCGAGTTCTGAACCTCCGGCCCCTCCAGGAACTTCTTTTACTTTCTTCCGAATCCGAGTGATTGGTTCCCGAGAACCGATCATGCTAGGTTGACGGGGCGGGCTGGGATGCCCGCCCCTCTGGTGAGGGCCCCCTTGAAGGAGTCGAGGGTCATGAACAAACTCAGCCGCCATCTCTTTGTCGCGTATTGCCTGATCCTCTCGGCGTCGGGAGCATTCGCCCAATCCTCCGAAAACGTGTCGCTGGTGGGACGCTGGTCCAACGGGCCCTGCCGGGCCCTGGCCGTCGACGGCGGCACCCTCGCGGTCGGCAACGGCTCCGCCCTGGAACTCATGACCGTTGACGGAGGCGGGAGCATTCGCACCGTCGGCAAAGTCGCCCTGCCGGGTATCGTCCTCGACGTCGCCTTGGCCGACACCTTCGCCTATGTCGCCTGCGGCGCCGCAGGCCTGCATGTGATTTCCGTGGCCGACATTTCGGCACCGCGCGTCTTGGGTTCCTGGAGCGGCGGCCATTCCGTCAACGGCGTAGTTCCGGGCGGGCGCTATGTGTTCGTGGCCGAAGACAGCGTGGCCCTGCGGGTGATCGATCTGGATGATCCGTCTTCCCCGGAAAGCGTTTATGGCCCTGCGAGCTTCGCCCGCCGTACGACCATCGCCAAATGGGGCGACCACGTGTACGTGGGAGACAACGGCGGCGACCTTTTCGTCTATGACGTGGCCGACGCCCGCCATCCCGCCTTCACCGACTGGTACGGCGACTCGGGCGACGTCTTCGACATCCAGGTGTTCGGGGGCTACGCCTATCTGGCCCAGGGAGCCTTGGGCCTCCTGGTGATCGATGTTCACGACCCCTACAACATCCTCGACGTGGGACGCCTGTCCATCGCCGCGGGATGGTCGATGGGCGTGACAGTGGCCGACGGTCTGGCCTATGTAGCTGCGGCCGGAGGCGGATTGCGCGTGATCGACACCACCGACTTCGGGGCGATGGTCGAAGTGGGATCGCTCGAAACGGGTGGGTACGCCGGCGACGTGGCCCTGTCCGGCGACTTCGCCATGCTGGCTGATTCCTGGCTGGGCATGCGGGTCATCGATGTCGCCGTTGCCGACTCACCGGTGCTGATCGCGACCGCGGCCTCACGCGCCGACGCCTCCCGCATCGTCCACACCGACGATGTGCTCGCGATCGTCGATCGCGACGTGGGCCTGCGCCTGCTGAGCGACGGCGCCGACGCCTCACCGGTGGAGCTGGCGGCCGTGACCCTGGACCGAGCCTGCGATGTTGCAGCCATGGGCGACCTGCTGTTCGTGGCGCGGGAGCGGGACGGTATGAGCGTCCTCAATATCGCCGATCCTGCAGCCCCCGATTCCCTGACCACCGTCGACACCGACGGTCTGGCCCGCGCCGTGGTGGTGCATCGGGGACTCGTCTGGCTGGCCGACGGCGATGGCGGTCTGCACGTCTACGACCCGACCGACCCTGGGGCGCCCGTGGAGACGGGCCATCTCGCCGTCGGTTCGGATCTCTTCGCCATGGCACCTTACGGGGATCTGATGATCCTGCTGGACCACAGCGATGGTCTGCTGGTCGTGGAATCCTCGTCGCCGGGATCGATGATGCCCCTCGGTCTGCTCGACCTGCCGGGAACGCCGTCCGGACTGGCCGTAAACGACGGATACGTCTACGTGGCGGCGGGGGCTGAAGGTCTGCTCGTGATTTCCCTGGTCGATCCTGCAGATCCGGTGGAGGTGCTCACCGTCTCATTGCCGGGTGCATTGCACGTGGCCGTGAACGAGGGTTACGCGGTGGTGGCGGCGGGGGACCATGGTCTTCGTCTGCTCGACCTGACCGACCCCGCCGCTCCCTTCGAGGACGGCTGGTACGGCACCGGGTCGGCGTCCGCAGCCGTCTACGACCAACGGCGGATCTATCTGGCCAACGGCTTCGGCGGCGTGTTGGTGCTGAAGAACGATCACATCGTGTCGAACGAGCGGCCCGGCATCGTTGCCTCACCTCCCGCCTTAACCGAGTTCCTGTCGCCGAGTCCCAACCCCGCCAACCCCGGCTGTGAATTCCGGTTTGTCCTGACGGTCCCGTCCCGTGTTCAGATCGAGATCCACGACCTGCGGGGGCGTCTTATACGCCGCCTCACGGCAGGTGATCTCCCGATCGGAAGCCATGCGCTGCACTGGGACGGTCGGAACGACCGTGGCGGCGAAGCCGCTTCGGGCGCCTACCTCGCGCGTCTGCAGGCCGGGGACGACGTTTTGAGCCGTCCCCTTCTGCTGGTCCGCTGAGATCGTCGCAGCTGATCAGGACTGTCGCCAATCCTGCTCCGCCGTCGGGCGGTTGCCCAGGATCCCCTCGATCGTCTCGAGCACGTCCGGCGTGAGCTGTTCCGCTATCGTCAACGACTTCATGTTCTCGGTCACCTGTTCGGGCCGCGAGGCGCCGGTGATCACCGTGCTCACGTCGTCGTTGGTCAGGCACCAGGCCAACGCCAACTGGGGCATGGTGCAGCCCAGGTCGGCGGCGACCGGTGCGAGGGCCTTGACGACTTCGATCTTGCGTCGTCCTTCGTCGCTCTGCAGCTGAGGCAACAACCACTGGTAGTTCTCCAGAGACATGCGCGAACCCTCGGGAATGCCGTCGTTGTACTTGCCGGTGAGGATGCCGCTGGCCAGAGGCGACCAGATCGTCGTGCCGAGGCCGATCTCGTCGTAGAGGGCCGCGTACTCCTTCTCCACACGGTCGCGCACGAACATATTGTACTGGGGCTGCTCCATGGACGGCGGGATCAGATGCTCGCGGCGGGCGATGTCGTAGGCTTGACGGATCTGAGCCGCGCTCCACTCGCTCGTGCCCCAGTACAAGGCCTTGCCCTGGGTCACGACGTGGTGCATGGCGCGGACCGTCTCCTCCAGGGGCGTGTGGATGTCGGGACGGTGGCAGAAGAGCAGGTCCACGTAGTCGACGCCCAGCCGGCCGAGGGCCTTGTCGGTGCCCTCGAGGATATGCTTGCGGGAGAGCCCGCGGTCGTTGGGACCTTTGCCGCCCCAGAAGATCTTGGTCGACAGGACCAGATCGGATCGGGTCCAGCCGCCCTTGCGCAGCACCTCGCCCATGATGGTTTCGGCCTGGCCGTCGGCGTAGACTTCGGCGTTGTCGAAGAAGTTGCAGCCGGCGTCGTAAGCCTCTTTCATGCAAGCATATGCAGCATCGACATTCATCTGATCCCCGAAGGTGACCCAGGCGCCGAAGGAGAGAGCGGAGACTTTCAGGCCGGACTTGCCGAGGAAGCGGTATTCCATGATTCGAATCCTTTGAGAGGGGTGGAGTCAGCGACGGACCTTGGTCCGCCACAGGGCCGACAGCAACAACGAAACGAAGACGACGGCGGCAACGACGGCGGGCCAGCCATGGGAGCTGTGGACATGGGCGGCGCCTCCGCCCAGCACGACGGCCGCACCGCCGATCCAGGCGTCGAACAGCAGCCCCATGGCCGTACTCAACACCATGATGCCCCCGAGGTAGACGACGAACGCACGTCCGCCCAACTCACGGCGCAGCAGCAGCAGCGAAGCGGAGTTGGTGGCCGGGCCGGCGAGCAGGAAGACCAGCGCAGCACCCGGGCTCACCCCGGCGGCGATCAGACCGGCCGCCACCGGCGTGCTGCTCGCAGCGCATACATACATGGGGATGCCCAGACCGAGCATTACGGCGTAGGTGATCAACCGCGAGCCGGTGATCGACGCTACGTCGAGCAGGGGGAGCCAGGCTGTGAGAGCTGCGCCTACCAGCAGGCCGAGGCTGAGGGTGGGAGCGATGTCGTCGAAGAACTTCACAAAGCCGTAGCGCAGGGCGCGGATCCAGAAGGGTCGGGGCGTCGGTGTCGGTGTGCTGCAGCAGCACGCGGGTTCCGGTGCCGGCTCGGTGCAGCAGCTCGCCGGGGGCGTCGCCATCGCCAGAGGAGTTGGTGAGGGCTTGGTTGCCGGAACATCGTCGCCCGGATCCGCAGCATCGACGGCCAGTCCTGTCACCAGACCGGTGATCAGCGAGGCGATGGGTCGCCAGATCGCCATGACCGGGCCGAGCAGGGCCCAGGTCAGTCCCATCGACACCACGTCGGTTTCCGGCACCGTGATCAGGAACGAGGCGGTGGCGCCACGGCTGGCGCCGCTGCGGCGGAGCGTCAGGGCGGTGGGCAGCACGCTGCAGGAGCACAAAGGCAGAGGCAGACCGATCAGCGTGGCCATGATCACCGAACGGGCGCCGGGTTTCTTGAGGGGATCCATCAACCCGGGTCGGGCGTCCAGCAACTCGTGCAGCACGCCGCTCAAGGCGAAGCCTCCCAGGAGCCAGGGAGCAGCTTCGATGAGTGTTTCGATCAGGGCCGTCCAGAAGTGCGTCATCGTCGGGTGCGGTCCTCGGGTCAGGGACGTCGGCGTCGGACGCGGTCTCGGCCCGCGGACACCAGATGGGCCAGGGCGTAGACGCTTGCCGTGAGCATGATCGTCGTGGCGCCCGTCGGTAGATCGGCCTGGAAGCTGAGCGCCAGGCCGCCGGTCGTGAGCAGGGCGGTCAGGATCACTGCGGCGACCATCGTGTGGGAGAGGCGTCTGGTGAAGCGGCCCGCCGTCGCCGCGGGCAGGGTGACCAGGGCGATGACCATCACCACGCCGACCATGGCGACCAACGTGACGATGGCCAGACCGGTCAAGGCCAGCAACAGGGTGGTGACCGCCGGCACGTTCACGCCCCGCAGCCGCGCGAATTCCTCGTCGTAGCTCACAGCCAGCAACGGATTCCAGAAGGCGACGACGACCGCCAGCACGATCACGTCGACCCCCACAAGCAAACGCAATTCACCGGGATCCACCACGACGATGTTGCCGAACAGGTACGTCATCAGATCGGCTTGATATCCTGGAGTGCGGAACAGGAAGAGCACGCCGGTGGCCATGCCCACCGCCCACAACGCTGAAATGACAGTGTCTTCGCGCTCGCGCCCACGGTCGCGGACCCAGCCGATGATCATCGCCGCGAGCAGGGCCGCGAACAGGGCCCCGTGCAGAGGGTGCAGCCAGGTCCAACCGCGGACCACATGCAGATAGTGGGCGGCGCCGATGCCGCCGAGCACCGAGTGGGCCAGGCTGCCGGCCACGACGGTCATGCGTCGGGTGACCACGAAGGTGCCCACGACGCCGCAGCTCACGCTGGCCAGCAGACCGGCGCCGAGGGCCAGGCGGAGAAAAGGGAACGCCTCGAGGGCCTGGATGAACTCAGTCATGGGACGAGCTCCCCGCACCGTGATCGTGGCCGTGATCGTGGTCGTGGGTATGGTCGTGGTCGTGCCGCACGAGGCGCACCTGACGGGGGCCGTAGAACAGCTCGCGCCAGTCATCGGGCACTTCTGTCAGGCAGTGCTCGGCCAGGGTGCCGTTCACGCAGAACACGCGGGTCACCGAGCGCGAGACGAGACTCGTGTCGTGAGAGACCATCAGGATCGTGAGGTTGCGGTTCAGTTCGCGGAGCAGGGCGTAGAACTCGTCCTGCACCGACGGATCGAGACCGGCGGTGGGCTCGTCGAGGACCAGCAGACGCGGTTCGGTGGCCAGGGCGCGGGCCAACAGCACGCGGCGACGCTGGCCGCCGGACAGTTCGTCGAGACGTCGCTCGGCGATGTCGGGCAGACCGACGTCTCGCAGCGCAGCCGTCGCCACATCACGGTCACGGGAGCCCCACGGCCCGAGGCGACTTCCTCGTCCCAGCCGTCCCATGAGCACGACCTCGCCGGCTGTGATGGGAAACAGGGGGTCGAGGCTGGTGTGTTGGGGCATGTAACCGATATCCAGGCTGGCTCGGCGCGGCGAGGAGCCGAAGACCTCGACTCGACCACGTCGCGGTGTGATGAGCCCGACGATGATCCGCGCCAGGGTGCTCTTGCCGCCTCCGTTGGGGCCGACCACCGCAGCGAAATCCCCTTCGCAGAGTTCGAAGGTCACGTCTTGGAGTACGGAAGGCCCATCGTAAGCGTGGCCGAGGGCGTCGGCGCGGACGATGCAGGGCGCGCTCACGGTTTGTGCTCCGCTGATGGTGCTGTGAGCTTGGCGACGGCGGCGATCAACCGACGCATCGCATCGGGATAGTCGGCGGCCAGCGGGTCGAGTTCGACGATATCGAGTCCGAGGGCCCGGGCGGCCTTCAGCACCTGCCCGTCGGCGAACTGAGGCTGGACGACCAGGGCGGTGGCACCGCGGTCGCGGGCCTCCTGCAGCACGCGGCCGAGGTGAGCCGGGGTCGGGGCCATGCCCGCGCGTTCGATGGTGAGCACGTCCAGGTCGTAGTCGGCGGCGAGATATCCGTAAGCGGGATGCTGGACGAGCAGGGGTCGCCGAGGTCCGTCGAGCTGCTCCTTGGCGAAGTTCGCCAGAGCATCGAGCTCTTCGTGGACCATCGCGAGGCGTGCGGCGACGGCTTCGGCCTGGTCGGGCCGCAGCTCGATGATGGCGCTGGCCAGCGCGTCGGCCATGACCGCTGCTCGGCTGGGGCTGAGCCAGGTGTGGGGGTCGAGGTCGCCGTGATCATGACCGTGATGCTCAGGGGCGGGCAGACGGTCGACCGCCGCGCCGAGATCGCAGATCCGTGGTCCGCCGTCGCTACGCCTCAGGGCGGGCAGCAGGGCCGACTCCATCGGCACGCCCACCGCGACGAAGAGGTCGACTTCGAGCAGGACCATGGCCTGCCGTGGCGTGGGGTCATAGGAGGCGGGGGAGGAACCCGGAGGGAGGGCCGTGGTGATCAGGGCGTAGGGGCCCGCCAGGCGCTCGGCGAACCAGGCCAGAGGCGGCACGCTGACTGCGAGGCGCAAAGGCGCTTCCGCACCGACAACGGCCGGAGCATGGCAGATCAGGCACGCTGCGGCGACGGCAACGGCCACGGCTCGAACAGTATGGTGCAAGGAATCCTCCTGAATGGGTCACCCGCATGATAAGCGGCCCTCACTCCGCCTGCAACAGCGCGTCCTTCCCGCCGTAGAGGACCGTTGCGGGATCTGCTACGATCCCGCGCATTCTTGTGTCGGGCCCACATCGTGAAAGAGAGGCTGAACGTGAAACGCATGCTGCTGCTCGGACTTTGCGCACTGGCCATGGCGAACGCCGCCGGTGCGTCGGAGATCACCCACCTGATGAGGTTCGCCGATCTCCACGGCGACATGGTGGTCTTCACCTACGAGGGCGACCTCTGGTTGGCCGACACCGGCGGCGGCGACGCCCGTCGGATCACGAGCCATCCCGGCAACGAGGCCAACGCCAAGTTCAGCCCCGACGGCACGCAGCTGGCTTTCACCGCTTCCTACGACGGCGGCAACGACGTTTACGTGATGGACGTGCGTGGCGGCGAACCCCGTCGTCTGACCTGGCACCCCGCCGGCGATCAGGTTCTCGACTGGCACCCCGACGGCGAGCGAGTCCTGTTCCGTTCCAACCGCGTGTGGCCGAACCGCGAATTCGAGACCTATCTGGTGTCGGTCCACGGCGGTCTGCCTGAACGTCTGCCCCTGGACCGGGGAGGGCTGGCCTCCGTGTCGCCCGACGGATCGAAGGTCGTCTACAACCGCATCTCCCGCGAGGCCCGCACCTGGAAACGCTACCAGGGCGGCATGGCCCAGGATGTTTGGCTGGCCGATCTGAACGACGGCTCCATCGTGAAGCTCACAGACTGGCCGGGCAGCGACAACTTCCCGATGTGGCACGGCGAGTCCGTCGTCTTCAACAGCGACCGTGAAGACGGCAAGCTCAACCTCTACCTCATGAATACGGACGGCAGCGGCGTCCGGCGCCTGACCCGCCATACCGACTACGACGTGAAGTATCCGTCCATGGGAGACGGCGGCCGCGTGATCTATCAGAACGCCGCGCAGCTCCACGTGCTCGACTTGGGGACCCGTGTCAGCACGCCCCTGGACATCACGATCCGCTCCGATCGCCCGCGCTTCCGCGAGGACTTCGTCGAGGCCGCACCGCAGACCGGGTCGTTCCGCCTCTCTCCTGCAGGCGAACGCGTCCTGCTCGAGGCCCGCGGCGAGATCCTCAATCTGCCCGCCGACGAAGGCGACGCCCTCGATCTTACCCACGCGTCGGGTTCGCGAGAGAAAGATGCAGTCTGGTCACCTGACGGCGCTTGGATCGCATTCATCAGCGACCGCACAGGCGAGCAGGAGATCTGGCTCACCGATCAGAAAGGCGGCGAAACCAAACAGCTCACCCGCGGCGGCACGGGCCTCCTGCTACCCCCGGTCTGGTCCCCGGATTCGAAGCACCTGATCTTCGCCGACAAGTTCCTGCGCCTGAACCTGGTGACCGTGGACGGCGGCCGCAAACAAGTCATCGCCCAGAGCGAGTACGACGACGCCTGGGAGAGGTGGGGCATCCAGGATTATGTGTGGTCCCCTTGTTCGCACTGGATCGCCTACACGAGCCAGGGCCACAACATGAACGAGTCGATCCATCTCTACTCTCTCGACAGCGGCGAGACGACCCGTCTGACCGACGACTGGCACAACGACTGGAGCCCGTCCTTCTCGACCGAGGGCGACTATCTCTTCTTCCTTTCGAACCGCACCTTCGAGCCGATCATGGGCCGGCAGGATCAGAACCATGTGTTCCTGGACATGACCAGGCCCTACCTGGTGCTGCTGCGTGCCGATGCGGAATCGCCCTTTGCGGAGCACGACGTGTTGGTCGAAGCGAAGGAAGATGACGAAGGCGAGGACAAGAAGGACGTGGACTCCGATGTGCCGACGGTCATCGAACTCGACGACATCGGCGACCGCGTGCTGGCCTGCGAAGGCGTGACCGCCGGCGCGTACTTCCGCCTCGAGGCCGTCGACGGCGGCTTTCTCTACCTGAAGAAGAACGAGTACGGATTCCTGAAGTACGAAACGGTGAACGACGGCACCACCACGCCCTACGAGCTGATGCAGTACGTCGTGGCCGACGCGGAGGCCGCATCCCAGATGGACGGCATCACCAACTACCATCTCTCGCCAGACGGCACGAAGCTGGCCTACCGCAGCGGCACGACCGTGGGCGTGGTCGACGCCGGCGCACCGTCCTCGGTGGGCGAGGGGCGCGTCGAAGTCTCGGCGGTGAGCCTTCGCGTGGACCGCAAGGCCGAGTTCCTGCAGATCTACGACGAGGCCTGGCGCATCCAGCGCGACTGGTTCTACGACCCGGGGATGCACGGCGTCGACTGGCAGGGCGTGCGCGACAAATACCGCCGCTTCGTGCCCGACTGCGGCACCCGCGGCGACCTGAACTACCTGATCGGCGAGATGATCTCCGAGCTCAACATCGGCCACACCTACATCTTCGGCGGTGACTTCGCAGACGGCGGCGACCGTGACCGCACCGGTCTGCTGGGCTGTGACCTCGTGGCCGGCGGCAAGCAGAAGTACTATCGCATCGCCGATATCATGAACGGTGTGAGTTGGGATCCCGGTCAGCGTTCCCCGCTGGCGGCTCCGGGCAGTACGGCCGAAGAGGGCGACCTGTTGGTGGCCGTCGATGGCGTGGAGGTCACGACCGCCGACAACCCCTACCGTCACTTCCAGGACAAGGCCGGAAAGTGGGTCACGCTCACGCTCAACGCCATGCCGGGAGAGAAGGGCGCCAAGACCTGCCGCGTCCGCACCATCGGTTTCGAGGGCGGCATCCGCTACCGCGACTGGGTCGAGGGCAACCGCGAGGCCGTCGAGAAGGCGGGCCGCGGCCGCATCGGCTACATGCACCTGCCGGACATGATGACCAACGGACTCATCGAGTTCGGCAAGGCCTTCTATCCCCAGTGCGAGAAAGAGGCCCTGATCATCGACGAGCGCTACAACGGCGGGGGTTTCGTGGGCGATCAGATCATCGACCGGCTCGAGCGCCAGATCTGGGCCCTGAACCAGCCCCGCGAAGGCAAGATGGGCCGTAATCCGGAGCGGGTCTTCCACGGCCCCATCGTCGTGCTGATCAACGAAGACACGGGCTCCAACGGCGAATACTTCGCCTACGCCATCAAGGCTAAAAAGCTGGCGACCCTGATCGGCATGAGGACCTGGGGAGGGGCGGTCGGTATCGAGCCTCATCAGGACATGGTCGACGGCGGCGGCACGACACCGCCCCAGTTCGGACCTATCGGCATGGACGGCACCTGGATCATCGAAGGCCACGGCGTTGATCCGGACATCGTGATCCAGAACATGCCCGCCGACGTGGTGGCCGGCAAGGACGCCCAGCTCGAGAAGGCCGTGAGCCATCTCCTGGAACGTCTAGATAAAGAAGGAGATAGCTGGCGACTGCCTCGAAGACCCAATTATCCTGACAAGAGCCGCTAGCTGACTCGGAGCATGGCCTCTATTCCCCTTCGGGGATGGGGGCCATGCGCCGTCCCACCGCCGCAGCGATCGGCCGCAGACTCTCCATCAGATCTCTGAACATATCCGGAAGCAGGGCCTGGGGTCCGTCCGAAAGGGCTTCGGCCGGGTTGCAGTGCACCTCGACGATAATGCCGTCGGCGCCCGCGGCCAGGGCCGCTCGGGCCACCGCGGGGATGTACTCGCGCACTCCCACGGCATGGCTGGGATCTACGATCACGGGCAGGTGGGTCTTGTCCTTCAGCACCGGCACCGCGGAGATGTCGCAGGTGTTGCGGGTGGCGTTTTCGAAGGTGCGGATACCGCGCTCGCAGAGGATCACCTGACGGTTGCCGTTGCTCAGGATGTACTCCGCCGCGAGCAGCAGCTCCTCGACCGTCGACATCATGCCCCGCTTGAGCATCACCGGCTTGCGGATCTTCCCGACCGCTTCGAGCAGGGCGTAGTTCTGCATGTTGCGGGCGCCGATCTGGATGATGTCGGCATAGCGCGACACCAGGTCCACCTGGTCGGGGGACATCGCTTCGGTCACGATGTCCATGCCCAGCTCGATCTTGGCGGCGAGCATCAGGCGCAGCCCTTCTTCACCCATGCCCATGAAACTGTAGGGGGAGGTGCGCGGTTTGAAGGCGCCGCCGCGCAGCACCGTGGCGCCGGCGGAGCGTACCGCGCGGGCCGCGTCGAAGAGCTGGTCGTGAGATTCCACCGAGCAGGGGCCGGCCATCACGACGAACTCGTCGCCGCCGAGGCGTGAGTGGCCGAGCTCGATGATCGTCGGCGAGGCCTGGTAAGCTTTTGCCGAGAGCTTGAACGGCGTCGACACGCTGGTGATCTCCGCTACGCCGGCCAGGGTGCCGAGGGTCTCGATTTTGGTGATGTCTCCGACCCCCACCACGCCGATCACGGTGCCGTCGGCGCCATGGGAGGGCCGCGGCTGAAAGCCCAGCTCTTCTACGGCGCGGATGACCTGGCCGATCTGGACCACGGTGGCGGAGGACTTCATGACGATGATCATGGTGCGTTCCCTTCGGGACATTCGTTCAGGGCTTCGTTCATTGTCGTGAGGAAGCGACGGGCCGCTCCAAGGGCGGCGTCGGGTCCTGCAGCGTCACGGACCAGGCGCATCAGAGCGCTGCCCACGACCACGCCGTCGCAGACCGGTGCCAGGGCGCGGGCATGCTCGGGTGTGCTCACTCCGAAGCCCACGTAGCAGGGCGTCGTGGTGCGGCGCCGGACGTCGGCGATGAACTCGAGCAGGCCGCCGTCTGTGTTCAGGGCGCTGCCGGTCACTCCTGTCAGCGAAACAAGGTAGAGGAACCCCTCGCTGCCGCCCGCGATGACCTCGAGGCGCTCGGCGCCGCTGGTCGGGGCGACGAGATCCACGAGGTTCAGACCGCGGCGACTCAGGGGCGCCCGCAGGGGTGCGGACTCCTCGTGGGGCACGTCGGGTAGGATGACTCCCGACACTCCGGCCGCCGCGGCGGCGTCCGCGAATGCATCGACACCCATCGTCAGGATCGGGTTCAGGTAGCTCATGATCACAAGGGCGGTGCCGTGAGTCGCGTGGTGAGCGGCGGCCAGCTCGAGGGTGCGGCGGAGGGTCACGCCGGCGGCCAAGGCTGCATGTCCCGTCTGTTGGATCACCGGACCGTCGGCCACCGGGTCGGAGAACGGCACGCCGATCTCGACGACTTCGCAGCCGGTATCGGCGGCCGTCGCAAGGAGGTCCAGGAAGGTTGCATCGTCGGGATAGCCTGCGGTGAAGTACGGCACCAGGGCCTTACGGCCCGCCGCCCGGATCCGGTCGGTGTGAGCAGCGAGCTTCATCGGGCGGCCTCCATGACGGTGTGCATGTCCTTGTCGCCGCGACCGGACAGATTGACGACGACTAGGTCGCCGCCGGGTCCGTCGGCTGCGAGCAAGCGGCGCAAATAGGCCAGAGCATGGCTCGACTCCAGGGCGGGGATGATGCCTTCTAGCCGGCAGAGGTCGGCGAAGGCGACCAGGGCGTCGGCGTCGCCCACGCGGTCGTAGTGCACGCGCCCCTGGTCCTTGAAGTAGCTGTGCTCGGGGCCCACGCCCGGGTAGTCGAGACCGGCGGCGATCGAATGAGCTTCGAGCACCTGACCATCGTCGTCCTGGACGAGGTAGCTGTACGACCCGTGGAGCACTCCGGGACGACCGAGGCCAAGGGCGAGAGAGTGGCCGGCGTCGGAGCCGGCGGCCTCCACGCCGTGCAGGCGCACGTCGGCGTCGTCCACGAAACCGGCGAAAATACCGGCCGCGTTGGAGCCCCCGCCCACGCAGGCCACCACATCGGTGGGCAGGCGTCCCTCGTGCTCGAGGATCTGCGCCCGGGCTTCTCGTCCGATCACCGACTGGAAGTCGCGGACGATCAGGGGATAGGGGTGGGGGCCGACGGTCGAGCCGATGATGTAATGGGTGTCGGCGACGTTGGTGACCCAGTCACGGATGGCCTCGCTGGTGGCGTCCTTCAAAGTGCGTGAACCAGCGGTCACTTCTCTTACTTCTGCGCCCAGCAGTTCCATACGTTCCACGTTGGGCCGCTGACGGCGCATGTCCTCCTGTCCCATGTAGACCACGCAACCGATCCCGAACCGGGCGCACACCGTGGCGGTCGCCACGCCGTGCTGGCCCGCTCCGGTCTCGGCCACGATGCGTGACTTGCCCATGCGTACGGCCAGCAGCACCTGGCCCAGGCAGTTGTTGATCTTGTGGGCGCCCGTATGGTTCAAGTCCTCCCTTTTCAGGTAGATGCGGGCTTCAGTTCCTATATCGCGCGAAAGATTGCCGGCCAGATCGAGGGGGGTGGGCCGACCGCTGTAGTTGCATAGGAGGGCCTGGAGCTCGGCCTCGAAACCGGGATCGGCGCGGGCGGCGGCATAGGCCGCTTCGAGCTCGCGCAGGCAGGGCATCACGGTCTCGGGCACGTACTGCCCTCCGTAGGGGCCGAAGCGGCCCGGGCGGTGGAGGGGTGTTTCAGGCACCGCGCACCTCCGCCAGGAAGCGGCGTACCAGTTCGAGATCCTTGACCCCGGGAGCGCTCTCGACGCCGCGGCTCACGTCCACGGCGAAAGGCCGCACCGCAGCGATGGCCGCAGCCACGTTGTCGGGGTTCAGGCCACCGGCCAGGAACACCTGCTGGTGCGCTTCGGCGCCGAGGCGGGCGGCTTGCCACAAGGCCTGCAGGTCGTTGTCGGTGTGAGGGCGGCCCTTGGGCAGGTCATAGAGCAGGCTGTCGTCGGCGAAGGGTGAACCCGGCTCGAGGATGGTCTCGGCATGGACGACTCTGGCCACGGGCAGACCCGTGCGTTCCTTCACCGTCGTGCGCAAAGGCAGGGGCTCGCCTCCGTGCAACTGCAGCAGGTCGAGTCCAGCGAGGCGTGAGATCTCGGCGATCTGCACCGCATCGTGGCCGGCGAACACGCCGACGAGCTTGGCGTCTGGCACGGCTTGGCGGATGGCCACGGCCCGATCTCGGGCCACACGTCGATCGCTGGCCGCGAAGATCAAGCCGATGAAGTCGGCTCCCGCTTCCGCACAGGCCCTGGCGTCGGCTTCCGTCGTCACACCGCAGATCTTCACTTTCACGTCCGTCATCGTGTCGCTCCCCTCAGTTGGTCGAGCAGGTGTCCGGGGTCGTCGGCCGCAAGAAGAGCGCTGCCGATCAGGAAGGCGTCGGCGCCCAGGGCCGCCATGGTCTCTATGTCGTCGCGGCAGGTCATACCGCTTTCGGCCACCATCAGGCAGCCTTCGGGTTTCAGGGCGATCATCCGCTCCATGCCGCCAGCGGACATGTGCAGGGTGTCGAGGTCGCGGCTGTTGATGCCCACCAGCGGCGCGCCCAGGCGCCGAGCCTTCTCCAGGTCGGCTTCGTCGTGGCACTCGACCAGGGCGTCGAGCCCCAGGGCCTTCGCCTCGGCATGGAGTTCGGCGAGGCGGGCATCGTCGACGATGCGGGCGATCAGCAGCACAGCATCGGCGCCGGCGGCCCAGGCGGCCCGCACCTGCACCACATCGATCAGGAAGTCCTTCACCAGCACCGGCAGCGCGATTGCATCCCGGACGGTCGCGACTTCGGCAAGCACCATGCCGAAGCGCGGCGTGTCGGTGACGATGGAGACCGCAGCAGCACCGTGGGCCGCATAGGTCAGCGCCTGGGCCAACGGGTCGTCGCCGCGGGGGAAGGATGCGACCGTCGGGGATCGCCGCTTCAGTTCGGCGATGATGCCACCGTCGGCGACCGCAGCGGCGAAGCCTCGAGGAGGCGATCCGGTCCGGGTGAACGCAGCGCTGTGTTCGTACGCCGTGAGCTCGGCGATTTCGCGGATCTTATCGTCCACTACCGCGGCGAGAAATCCCGTCATGAACCGACCTCCGTATCGTTGTTCGTAGCCTCACGCAGTGCGGAGAGCACGCAAGCGGCGCGGCCATCGGCCACGGCGTCCCTGGCAGCATTCAGTCCGTCCGCCACACCGTCCACCACGCCGGCTGCTGTCAGGGCGAAGGCCGCGTTGAGCAGCACGGCGTCGGTGCGCGGCCCCTTCTCTCCGTCGAGGATCGCCGTGAGGATCGTGGCATTCTGTTCCGGCGTCCCGCCGGTCAAATCGGCGGCGGAACAGAGTGTCAGGCCCATGTCTTCAGGTTGGAACGTGGAGAGCTTGACCTCGCCGTCCCTCAGTTCGGCTACAAGGGTCGGCGACGTGAGCGAGACTTCGTCCAGTCCGTCCTGACCGTGCACCACAAACGCACGCTCGGCACCCAGTTCGGCCAACACACGCGCCAGAGGCTCACAGAGGCCGCCGGCGAACACGCCGATGACCTGCCGCTTCACACCCGCCGGATTGGTGAGTGGGCCGAGGACGTTGAAGACAGTCCTGAGTCCGAGTTCCCGCCGCACCGGCGCCACGTGCTTCATGGCCGGATGGTGAGCCGGGGCGAAGAGAAAGCCCAGACCGATCTCGTCGATCAGCGCACCGGCGCGGACGGGGGAGATGTTCAGGTTCACGCCCAGGGCCTCGAGGACGTCGGCGCTGCCGCTGCGGCTCGAGACGGCCCGGTTGCCGTGCTTGGCCACCGCGGCTCCAGCGCCCGCCGCCACGAAAGCCGCTGCCGTGGAAATATTGAAAGTGCCGCCGCCGTCGCCACCGGTGCCGCAGGTGTCGACGGCGTCGCCGCGCTTGAGGGTCACACGTTCGGCGCGGCCGCGCATGGCCTCGGCGAAGCCTGTGATCTCCGCAACGCTTTCACCTTTGGCGCGCAGCGCCGTCAACAGGGCGGCGATCCGTACCGGAGATACCTCTCCAGACATCAGGCGGTCCATGACGGCCCGTGCCGTTGAGCGGTCGAGGTCGTTGCCGGCGAGCACGTGCTCGATGGCTTCACGGATCATCGGACTCCTCCGGGGACGGCTGCGACGCGGCGCAGGAAGTTGGCCAAAAGGTCCTTCCCCTCCACCGAGAGGATCGACTCGGGGTGGAACTGGACGCCCTCGACGAACGCCGAGCGATGACGCACGCCCATGATTTCTCCCGCTGACGTGTAGGACGCCACTTCGAGGTCGTCGGGCAGGTCGTCTTCGCGCACCAGCAGCGAGTGGTAGCGCGTGGCCACGAAGGGGTTCGACAGCCCGTCGTAGATGGTCCGCCCGTCGTGGTACACGTGGGACGTCTTGCCGTGCATGACGCGGTCGGCACGGGTGATGGCGCCGCCGCTGGCCGCCACGATGGATTGGTGCCCGAGGCAGATGCCCAGGATCGGTACGCGGCCCGTCAGACGGCGGATCAGATCAACGGAGATGCCTGCATCGTCCGGAGTGCCTGGTCCCGGCGACACGATGAGCGACTCTGGATTCAGGGCCTCGGCTTCGGCCGCGGTCAGGGCGTCGTTGCGTTCGACCCGTACGACGGCGCCGAGCTCCCCGAGGGCCTGCACGATGTTGTAGGTGAACGAGTCGTAGTTATCGATGAGAAGATGCATGCTACAGCCCTTCCTCGGCGATCGCGACGGCCTTGGCCAGCGCGCGGATCTTGTTCAGAGTCTCTTGGTACTCGCTGGCCGGATCGGAATCGGCGACGATTCCCGCCCCGGCCTGCAGATGGTAGTGTCCGCCTTGCATGAAGAGCGTGCGGATGCCGATGCAGAGGTCCATGTCTCCGTGGGCGCCGAAGTAGCCGACAGCGCCGGCATATGCGCCCCGGCGCTGTCCCTCGATCTCCGAAATGAGTTGCATGGCCCGGATCTTCGGGGCGCCGGACACCGTGCCGGCAGGGAAGGTGGCCCGCAGCAGGTCGTAGGCGTCGAGTCCTCCGCGTAAACGCCCTTCCACTCGGGAGACGATGTGCATGACGTGGGAGTATTTCTCGACGACCATGAACGATGTCGTGGTCACCGATCCGATTTCGCACACGCGGCCCAGATCGTTTCGTCCCAGGTCGACGAGCATGACGTGTTCGGCCCGCTCCTTTTCGTCTGCGAGCAGTTCGCCGACAAGCGCTTGGTCCCGGGCGGCGTCTTCGCCGCGAGGACGTGTTCCGGCGATGGGGTTGACTGCGACGATGTCGCCCTCCTTGCTCACGAGCAGCTCGGGCGAGGAGCCGATAACCTGGCTGTCCCCGAAGTCGAGGAAGTAGAGGTAGGGTGAGGGATTGAGGATCCGCAGCGAACGGTAGATCTGGAACGGGGCGACGGAGGTCTCACCCGTCAGGCGCTGGGACAGGACGATCTGGAAAGCGTCGCCGGCTGCGATGTGCTCCTGGGCGCGCCGGACCATGGCTTGGTATTCTTCATCGGTCACGTTGCCCTTGGCCGCCGGTTCGGCAGTGCCAGAGCCGCGGCGTTCGGTATGGCGCAGGGGTGTATCGAGGGCCGCAAGGAGTTCCTGGAGTCTAGCTTCGGCCTTGGCGTAGGACTCGTCGCTTCCGTCGGTGGGCAGGACGAGCAGCTCGATCTCCGACTTCACGTGGTCGAAGACCGCCATGGTGACCGGAATGAGGAAGCGGTAATCGTCTTCGGCGTCGCCGTCCGGAATGGGTACGGGTTCGAAATGACGCACGATGTCGTAGCCGATATAGCCGACCGCGCCCCCGAAGGGGCCCGGCACGTCGCGGGGCAGGCCGGCGGCGGTCGCCGCCAGCGCCTCGCGCACCGCAGTGAACAGATCGTCGGACACCGGAGCCGTCGTCACATCGCCGTCGGGGGATGTCGTGGTCACCACATCGTCGCATTGACGGATCTCGAGGCAGGGCCCGAGTCCGATGAACGAATAGCGGCCTCTCTGCACGCCCTGCTCCACACTCTCGAGCAGGAAGCAGGCGCCGTGGTCGCGGAGCTTGAGATAGGCGGAAACCGGCGTCTCAAGATCGGCGGGAATGCACAGCCGCAGCGGCGGGCGCCGGCCGGCGGCGGTTGCGGTGCGGAAATCCTGGAGCGTCGGCTGCGTCATCGTAACCTCGTGATCGGTTGAACGGGCGGAGCCCTGTGAACGGCATAGAACGAAGCGACCCCCCATCGTCGGATGGAGGGTCGCCGGGTCTCGCTTGTGATCTGAGTCAGATCGCGATTCGAGTGGCGGACACATCCAACCGGCGGTGGTCTTTCGACCATCGCCAACACCACTGCCAGCTGGTGCGGATCGTGTCCATCGTAGTCGCCTCGTTCTCTCGGGCCTGTCCGACCACCTCGCGGGTTGTCGGGAAGCCGTGAATTGACTCGAACCGTGAATGAGCATACTCGAAGACACGTCGAGCGTCAAGCTCTGTCGACATGCAGTGGTTTCCAGGGTAACTTCCGTCCGGTTGCAACGATTGCCCGTTCCGGGCGTATGGGGACGACGTGTTGAGAGACCGAAGTGACCGATGAGGAGACCGCAATGAAAACGTTCTGCATGATCGGACTGTTGACCATCGCGGCCGCGACGGCAACGGCCGGCAGCGTCGAACTCGTCGGCCGTCGCGCCAGAGTCCTCGAGATGCAGACCTTTCATCTTGACCGCGTGAGCGACGTCGATGTGGAGGCCGTGGGTATCAGAGGCAAATTCAGCAATGATCTCTACGCTTCAGCCTGGATCGTCGACGATCAAGGCCGCACGGTCTGGTCCCTGGACAAGTCTGCTTGGAAACCTGCAGCAGGACAACGCTATCTGATCGGCGCTGATGACAGGGTGAGGCTCGACGCCGGAGCCTATGTGGCCTATCTCTATCCTGGGGGACACTGGGGGAGATCGTCCCATCCTTTCAAGGAGCTGAGTCGGGTCTTCAACGATCTGGCCGATATCCTTCGCAGCGACGATCCAGGTAAGAATCCGGATCTGTACGCCGCCCGCTGCAGTTTCCGACTCGAAACCACGGGGGGCGTGATCCAGCTCATCGATGCCATGCCGCCTCTCGAGGCCCAGGTAGTCTTGGCGCCCGTGGGAGACGCGGAAACCCGCGAATCACTGGTCCGGGTCTTGAGTCCGACGACCCTGCGCATTGCTGTCTGCGGCGAGCGCAGCGACGGTGGTCTCTTCGACATGGGCTGGATCGAAGACGCTGTGACCGGCGATCCCATCTGGGTCATGGATGCGACCCGATGCTCGGCCGCCGGCGGAGCCGTCAAGAACGCGCACTGGAGTGGGGAAGTGCCTGTTGATCCCGGTACCTACCGCATATCCTACGCCACCGATTCCTCACACGCCTGGGATGACTGGAATGATCGCCCACCGGCTGACCCCCGGCAATGGGGTCTGCTCGTCGATGCGGTCGATGCGAATGCCCTGGTGATTCTCGACACCTTCGACCCCGACCTCGATGCCTCCGTTCTTGTCCGTTGGCTTCGCGTCGGGGATGACACAGACATGCTCCACGATGTGGCCTTCGAGCATCCCGTACGCATTCAGGTCGATGCCCTCGGCGAGGGCAGCCGGCGTTCGATGTTCGATGGCGGCAAGATCCTCGATCGCGGCAATGGTCAAGTCGTCTGGGCCATGAACTGGTCCAATACGGAGCCTGCGGGAGGAGCGGAAAAGAACCGTCGCTATCACGGTGTTCTGGATCTGCCGGCAGGGGAGTATAGGCTCGTCTATGGGACCGACGGAAGTCACGCCTTCGGGTCGTGGAACATGACCCCGCCGCGTGAGCCGTTCCGCTATGGGATGGTCGTCCGGGTTCTCAAGTAAAGCCTGCCAATACTGGTGCTGCCGCCATTCTGGATATCATTTTCATAATATCGAAGATAGATAGGGCTTTCGAAGTCCTACCGGATAATGCTATTATTACAGAAGACCCCGCCTGACCTAAAACATCCGAACGGAGGCCCCTCCATGCGGAAGTCGCTTCTCGTACTCAGTCTGCTCGCCCTTGGGCTGACTGGATTCGTCGCCACGTCCTACGCAGCTCCTCGAACAGTCCTCGGTGAATTGTTCACCGCCGATGGCTGACCCTACTGTCCGTCCGCGGTCGCGGGCTTCATCGGTCTTGAAGCGGCTTACAACAGCTCCGAGTTCGTTCAGATCACCTGGTACCTCACATCACCGTACACGACTCCGTTCGGTAGCAACCAGTTCAGCGGCACCTACGGTTTTACCGGCACGCCTTCCGCCAGCTTCGACGGCGTGGACCGGGAATCGGGCGGGCTCTCCAGTGGAACCATGTTCCCCTACTACGATCCCCACGTGTCGAGCAATCTGGCGACCCCATCACCCCTGGTGATGATCGCATCCTATGCGGCGAGCGGCAGCGACGCCTCGGTCAACGTGCAGATCACCGTGGATCAGTCGGTGACCACCACCAACAACGTGGTGCATTTCTGTGTCATCGAAGACGATGTGCACAACCACGCCAACATGGCGCGGATGATGTTGGCCGACGAAGTGCTGACCATCACCGCCCCGGGTGAAACCGTGTCCATCAACAGGACCTTCACCCTCGATCCCGGCTGGAAGCCCGACGATGTGGAAGTCGTCGTCTGGGTTCAGAGCAGCATCGGTCAGAAACAGGTGGTTCAGGCGACCAAGGCCGTGCCCAACTATGTCGGCACGATCACCGTGGCCACCGCTCCTGCCGGCCTCGGTGCCGAGTGGACCCTGACCGGCCCCAACGGCTACAACATCGTGGGCGTCGATGGGCGCATCCTCGCAGTTTTCGACGAGGGCGACTACACGGTCACTTACGGCGACGTTCCCGGTTGGGAATCTCCCGACCCCGTGAGCTTCACCGACACGATGATTCAGGACGGCTCGTTGACGTTCACCGGTACTTACGTGGGTGGTCCCTTCACTGCGTTGGCCACCGGAAGCCTGGGCTACAACGGTCAGGGCAGCGGCGTCGCCATCATCGATTTCGACGGCGATTCCGACCTCGACATCCAAGTCATCAACACCGGTGAAGCGGATCTGCTGTTGCGGAACGACGGCGGGCATACCTTCACCAACGTCGCCGCGGGCGTGACCGCCGACGTCGGAGCCGGTATGGCGGCCGCCTGGGCCGACTACGACAACGACGGCGACCTCGACTACTACCTGTCGAAGAACGGCGAGGCCAACCTGCTGGTCCGCAACGACGGCGGTTCCTTCGTCGGCGCCAACATGGGCACCATCGGCAACACGGGCCCCGGTGCCGGCGTGGCTTGGGCCGACTACAATCTCGATGGCATGGTCGACGTCTATCTCTGCAACACCGGAGCGGCCAACGTCCTGTACAAGGCTTATGGCCCTCTCGGCCTCGACTGGCTCTTCCTGGAGTCCAGCGGAGGCGTCAACGATGCCGGCAACAGCGCCTGCCCGACCTGGGTCGATTTCGACAACGACGGCGACTCCGACCTCTTCTTCACGACCCGTTCGGGCCAGGATCGTCTGTTCGAGAACGCCGGATCCTTCGGCTTCTATGAGTTCTCCAACAGCACCATCAACAATCCAGGCAATGGTTCAGGTTGTGCGTGGGCGGATTACGACCACGACGGCGACATGGATCTCTATGCGGCCGTCGACGGTTCGTCGGACCGCCTGGTCCGCAACATGGCGGGGACTTCCTTTGTGCCCGCCATCGGCACGCCGGCTTCGGCCGTAGCCAACACCCGCGGCGTGGCCTGGGCCGACTACGACAACGACGGCGACCTCGATCTCTACCAGGCCAAGAGCGGACAGTACGACCGTCTGCTGCTGAATCAGGGTGGCGGCGTCTTCGTCGTGATTCCGCTGGGAATCGACGAAGCCGGCGGCGCGGCCCGTGGTGCTGCCTGGGGCGACACCGACGGCGACGGCGACCTGGATCTCTATCTGGTCAACGCCGGAAGTTCGAACGTCCTGATGCAGAACGACCTGGATAACGGAAACCACTGGCTGCATCTGCGGCTGACAGGAACGACATCCAACGTTTCGGCCATCGGCACGATCGTCGAACTCACCACAGGCGGAGTGACCCAGAGGAGGGAAGTGACCGCCGGTTCGGGTTACTGCTCCCAGAACTCCCTGGATGTGGAGTTCGGTCTCGGGACCGCGACGTCTGTCGAGTCCTTGGTGATCACCTGGCCCTCCGGTACGGTCCAGAACTTCTCCGGTGTGCCTATCGATCAGCTCATCGAGCTGAACGAAGATGTGTCGACGGGTGTCGAAGACAGCGACACAGGCGATACTCCGGCGCAGTATGCACTGCACTCCAATTATCCCAACCCGTTCAACCCGCTGACCACATTCGCCTTCGAGCTGCCGCGACCCGGCCGCACGACCGCGCAGGTGTACGATGTCAGTGGTCGTCTGGTGAAGGTCCTGCTGAACCAGGACATGCCCGCCGGCACTCACAGCATTCAGTGGAACGGCAACGACGGCCGCGGTCAGCCTGTAGGCAGCGGCACGTATTTCCTGCGTCTTTCTTCTGGGGCTTTCCGGAGTGTCAAGGAGATGACGCTCCTCAAGTAGAGGAAAACAGAAGGGCCGTCAGAATCGAAACAGCCTGACATCGATTCTGACGGCCCTTCAGTTTTCCTTGAACGTGGGGTTGGGGCAACATTGGCCCCGGGCTGTGCCCGGGGCCTCGTTCAATGGGGGGGGC
>CALEMW010000138.1 GCA_937910695.1 uncultured bacterium | reverse complement strand
TGCCGCAGCGCAGGGAGCGACTGTCTGCGTCCGGCTGAACTCCCAGTCGATCATCTTGCTGGACGCGAAGGGGGAGCCCCTCGACATGCTCTCCCTCTTCCCGACCATCCCCGCATGCGGCGACGTGGGGGCGTGGCCGGTTTTCGTGCCTGGGTCCGACGGCGCGGTCCTTTGCGCCCGCGTGTGCGCGATCAGGAAGAGCGACGAGGCCATCCGCGTCGCGCACAGGAAACTGCGAAGGATGGCCAGCAAGAAGGGGAACAAGTTGAAGCCCGAGACGTTGGCATGGGCGGAGTACGTGACCGTGGTGACCACCTTCCCCGAATCGTCCATGGCCCCCGCCCAGGTCCTGGAGTCGTACCGGGGACGGTGGCAGGTCGAGCTTGTCTTCAAGCGGTTCAAGCAGATTGCGGGGCTGGGACACCTGCCGAAGCACGACGATGAGAGCGCCAAGGCCTGGCTCTACGGCAAGTTGTTCGCCGCCCTCATGGCCGAGAGAATCGTCGAGTACGCCGAATCACTTTCCCCCTGGGGGTATTGAGCGCCGGACGAAATGCACGCCGAGTCGCTGGCGCGAATTCAACTTTGCCTTCCACCAACTCCAGCAGGCCGTGAACCCCCGCATCCCGCTCCAGGCCGTCATCGACGACTGGGGCAAAATCGCGGACGGACCGGCCGAGCCGCCAAGGAAGCGGATGAGACAGATGGATGGGATGTTTGGTGATGATGAATCAAGTTAGCGCTTATGGGGCTGGCCCCGGAAGTCCCGAGAATGCGAACATCGAACATCGGGTCAACCTGGCCCTGTACCATAGCAGTGAAGGACAAGAAGCCTTCCCAGGTAAGGCGTAGTCAGCCGCCTGGAAGCGGGACGGACCGGAAACGGTCCCTACCCCCGCGAGAATCGCGAGGTGAAGAGTGCATGCTCTGAATCTGAACCACAGCCCCGAGATGATGGAATTTTGGGTGACAGCCGATCCCTTCGGTGTGGGCGCAGGCCATGGGAGGGGTGCGCCATCGACGAGCGCCGCCTCCTGCCCCCGGGGTCTCAGACAGCATCGAGCGATTCAACGGCCATGGCGCAACCAGGCGTGCGACCGGGTTCTTGCTCGGGGAACCGAGCGAGTAGTGCGCACCAACGTCACAGGAGGTGTGTGCGACGGCCCGCCGCGTGGGATGGGGACCGGTCTAGCTGTGAAGCGGCCAATCACCGCCGAGCGAAGGTCCCCACGGTTTTCCGTTCGTGTCCGGAGAAACATCGCCACCACACAGCGGGTGAACTGCGATGAGCACTGACCTGGCACGACTGACAGAGAAGGCGCGTCTCGAACCGAAGCTGGTGTTTACTTCGCTGTACCACCATGTGACGGACGTGGACAACCTTCAGGCCTGCTTTGAAGCCTTGGACGGCAGGAAGGCCGCCGGGGTGGATGGCGTAACCAAGAAGGAGTACGGAGAGCATCTGGACGAGTATCTTCCGGCGCTGGCCGAGCGGCTTGGCGACATGGGGTATCACCCCCGGCCAAGTCGTCGCCGGTATGTCCCGAAACCGGGTAGCCCGAAAGGGCGGCCGCTCGGGATCAGTTGCTTCGAAGACAAGATCGTGGAGTCCGCCCTGAAGAGCGTGCTCGAACCGCTGTTCGAGCCGCTGTTCGAGGAGACGAGCTACGGCTATAGACCGAAGCGCAGTCCGCACCACTGCATCGATGCGCTGAGTCGAACGATCCAGCAGCAACGCGTCAATCATCTGGTGGAGGCCGATATACGCGGCTTTTTCGACAACGTGGACCACGAGTGGCTGATGAAGTTCGTGGCGCTGCGGGTCGGAGATCCGCGCGTGCTGCGCCTTGTCCGCCGGCTGCTGAAGGCCGGCGTCCTTGAGGACGGCCTCGTGCATGTCGAAGACCACGGCACGCCGCAGGGGTCGATCCTCTCTCCGCTGTTGTCCAACATCTACCTGCACTATGTGCTGGATCTGTGGTTCGCCCGCCGCATGCGGCGGGAATGCCGCGGTGGCGCGCAGTTGTTCCGGTTCGCGGACGACTTCGTGGCGTGCTTCCAGTACCAGGATGATGCGGAGCACTTCCGCCATGGCCTGCAGGCCCGGCTGGGAGAGTTCCGACTGGCACTGGCGGAGGAGAAGACGCGGTGTCTGCCGTTCGGCCGGTACGCGCGCGGCAACGCGGAGCGCCGAGGGCGGAAGCCGGGACAGTTCGATTTCCTGGGCTTCACTTTCTACTGCGGACGCAATCGCTACGGCGGCTTCAAGGTGAAGCGCCGGACAAGTCGGAAGAAGCTGAGGGCATCGTTGACCCGATTCACGGAATGGGTGCGCAAGGCGCGGAACTGGTTGCCCAAGGGAGAGCTGCTCCGCCGGGCGAAGGCCCGGATCAGCGGGCATCTCAACTACTATGCCATCACGGACAACACTCCGGAGTGCGGTCGGTATCTACACCACGCCACGCAGACTCTCTACAAGTGGATCAATCGCAAGAGCCAGCGTCGGGCCTACACGTGGGACGGCTTCAACGAAGTCCTGCGGTGGGTCGGCTGGCCTACGCCCCACGTTCGCGTCGCTCTCTGTCCCTTCGCAAAAGGCCCACTGTTGGCAAGGTAAACCGAGGAGCCGTATGCGGGAAAGCCGCTCGTACGGTTCTGAGAGGGCCGGGGGCACAACCGTGTGTATGGTCGTAATGCTGTGACACCACAATGGGGAAACCCGTGGCCAACAGGGAACACAAAGCTCGACCTGCAGCACAAGGAAGGCCCCCGGCTACTCGACAACGCCCAACGTCCAACGTCCAATTGGGGAGGCGCGTGCGCCAGCAACGCCATCCGCCTTGCGGAGTGGTACGCCACACCGCAAGGCTGCATCGAGGGGTCCGGGGAGACGCCTCTCCCCGGCGGGGTACGGGGCTGGCCCCCATAAGCGCTAA
>CALEMW010000137.1 GCA_937910695.1 uncultured bacterium | reverse complement strand
CTTCGCCCAACCCCGAATAGTGGGGAGTGATGTCGCCGGTCAGGCGGTCGCCGGCGGGATCGAAGAGCGACCGGTACCACTGAGGTCCGAGTTCGCCGCGGTAGAAGCGCCAGCGCCATGCGGCCGAGCGAGGCGAGTAAGTGCGCAGGTAGTGGGCGATCTTCGATGGCGCGAATCGTTTCAGGCTTTGCACGAACAGGTTCGGCTGATGCTCGGCGCTGGGTGCGCTGTCGTCGTGCCGGGCGACCATGATCGGATGCCGACGCGTGAAATAGTTGAGCTCTTTGACCGGCGTCATCCACACATCGGGATGCTGGCCGAGCTGCTTCCATAGCCAGGTGGTGCCGCCGCGCACGACGCCGATGCCAAGGAAGTGGGGGATGCACTGGGGGCGGTCGCTGGGCATGGGTTGGAGCTCCGTCGTGAGGATGCCTGGCGCGGATTCCGGGTGATTGAACCACACAGGTCAGGTCGTGGCAAACGTCAACGGGGAGAGCTACGCGGTCAGGCGCGGGAGAGCAAGGCCCCAGCCAAGGCAATGGCCAAGGGCAGGAAGACCGCCAGGGCGGCGCGGAAAAGGAATCTCAGGGCCATGATCTCTCCGGTTCCCGGGCGGGGGGGGCGGGTTTCGGGCGGGGCCGAAGATAAGCGGCGGGTGGCGGTTACGCAAAAAGGACGACGCCCCCTATCGTCGTACCCCCCGGATCGCGTATGATAGGGGTGGTCGATCTGCAACGGCCTCAGCTCATGGGGGAATCCAATGTCTACCGTTCGCTTGGCAAGCCTGCTGCTGTTCGCTTCGCTTCTGCTGGCCGTCGGCTGCTCCGACTCGACTGGACCGATCGTCGACGACGATGCCGTCGGCACCATCGACCCGGGCGGCGAGACTTTCACCGTCAAGACCATGACAGCCACCCCGCCTGACGGCGAACCGGTGCCATTGATCCTGGAATCGACCGGCGTCATGTCGATGGACGACGGGATGACCGTAGTTCTCGAGGTCACCGTGCGCAACGCCGGCGACCGCAGCGTGGGTGCGCCGCTGATCATCTGGATCAACGGTCTCGATCCCGCCGACGTGTCCGTCGCCAATCCCGATATCGTGGCGCCCGGCCTGCCCGGCGAGCCCATGCTCGTGGGCTTCGACTATTCCGAACTGCTGGGCCCCGACGGCGTGCTCGAACCGGGCGAGACGACCACCGACAAGGTGTGGGAGTTCCTCGATCCCGGTCAGGGACCGTTCTCGTTCTCGGGCTACGCCGAGGGCGGCTTCGGGCCGGCGCCGGCGCGACTGGGCGGGCTGTGCTTCGAGGATGCGAACCAGGACGGGGAGATCTCTCCGGACGAAGGGCCGTTTCCCATGGCGTTCATCCACGTCGTCGCTCCCGACGGCCATGAGGTGACGCTGCATACCGGTCCCGACGGTCGTTACGGCATGCGTGTCTTCACGCCCGGGCTCTACACACTCCAGGCCTCGGTCCCGACGATGGACCCGATCGGCTTCCGCATCACCACGCCGAACCCCCTGCACGTAGTGCTGACTCCGGGCCCCGAAGGCATGGTCCAGGGCTACGAAGAGG
The DNA here is from genome assembly GCA_937910695.1 of uncultured bacterium. GTDB lineage: Bacteria > Krumholzibacteriota > Krumholzibacteriia > LZORAL124-64-63 > LZORAL124-64-63 > CALEMW01. The sequence continues at coordinate 2,251 of CALEMW010000137.1, read as the reverse complement.
CGAACTTCGGCTTCGTTCGCCCCTGGCTGCCGCCTCCGCCCGAGTCCTCCGTCATGTTCACCGACCTTCCGGCCGACTCCCTCCACGTAGGTTCCTGGACCTTCCTGGAAGCGAACGTGGAGATCCCCGGCCGGCTGAACCTGCATGTCGGCTACTCGGGCTGCGAACCGGTCCAGGCGTTCAGCTGCTTCGCCCTGGGCGGCTTCATGGAGTCGATGCCGCCCCAGCTCGACATCCTGCCCGTCCACAGCGAGGAACAGGACTGCGATGCGATCTTCGAACACACCTATGGCTTCGACCTGATGCACGTACACCGGGCGTACATGGAAGCCTACGGCCCGGGTCCGCTGATCCTGAACATCGTCGGGTTCGACGGAGAGATCGTCGGAAGGGTCGAGACCTTCATCGGACTGGACTGAAGCGACCCTGAACCAGCCTGCAAGGCCCCGGACATCGTTCGGGGCCTTGTTGCGTTCCCGAGCGATTCGAGTGCGGTTTCACACAGGTGAACACGCCGCGTCGATTCTCTTGGCTCCTCGTGGTATCGCGGACCCTCTCTTGCTCCCTGGACACTCCATGGGGATAACAGGATTTCAGGAGGGTGGGACATGGTGATCTGCAACACTATCACGGCAAATCGCAAGCAATTCGCACGATGGATTCTACTGATGGGTCTGGCTCTGGTTCTCGGGGCCTGTTCGTCAGGCGACAATCCCGGCGATCCGGTGACCGATCCGCCTCCTGTCGGCGGCGACGACCCGGTGCCCGGCGACGGGATGACGGATCTCAAGGCGATCCATCTGATCGGTCCCGACGGCATGGAGATTCCCATCACCCTGATGGGCGGCGATCTGGTCGTGCAGGCCGACGGCACCGTGACCCTCGCTGTGGCCATGCGCAACGACGGCTTCATGGACCTGGTTCCGCCCCTGCTGCTCTGGGTCGGGGAATTCGATCCGACCTCGGTGGGCCTCGCCAACGCCGACACCCTGCTCAACGAATCCGACGCAACGTTGCCGCTGATGTTCGGCTTCGCCTATTCGGATCTCATGGGTGACGACAACATGCTTTCGCCGGGCGAGATCTCCGGTGCGATCACCTGGGTCTTCACCGATCCCGACTTCGTGGCCTTCTCGTTCACGGGCTGGGCCGAGGGCGGATTCGGTCCGCCGCCGGCATGGATCAGCGGCAGCGTGTTCGACGACCTGAACGCCGACGGCGTGCGTGACGCCGACGAGCCTCCCCTGAGCAACGTGCCGATCCGCGTGCGCTTCCCCAACGACTTCGACGTGTTCCTGATGTCGGGTCCCAACGGCGAATTCACGGCGATGACCGCCCAGACAGGTCTTTACGAGGTGTCGGTGGACTTCCCGCCGCACATGCCTCCCGACTCGCCCTGGGTGACCACGCCGAACCCCCTGTTCGTGACGCTCGTGCCCGGTCCTGACGGCCGCCCTCTCGACTTCGAGGGCATCCTGTTCGGCCTCTCGGGCTTCGACGGCATGCCGCCGCCGATGGGCGAACCCGTGGCCATGACGCCTCTGTCTCCCGGCGATCTCCAGATGGGTCCCTGGTCCCTGATCATGGGCGAGGTCTTCAACGACTTCATGTTCCACGCCATGGTGCAGTACCAGGGGTGCCAGCCCGGCCATCACTTCATCCTCTACGCTTCCGGCGACATGCAGGCCGGCAGTCCGCCGCGCCAGACGTTGACCCTGGTGGACGAGATGGACGAGGGCTGCGGTGCGGCGTTCGACCAGGATGTGTTGTTCGACTTGTGGCCCCTGAAGGACGCCTACCTGAACGCCTTCGGCCCCGGAGATCTGGCCCTTGATCTCGTGGGCTTCGACGGCACGGTGCTGGCGACGTTCACCGTGTTCATCGACGACCCAGTGCCTTAGCCGTTTTCACGTCGCCCGACGCGGACGAGGCCCCGGTGGGAACCGGGGCCTCGTCTCTTTGTGGAGGGCTTTCCTCCTGGTATTCCCTTGTCAGTCGCCCTGTGCGAAGCTATGATCTCCAATGACCCGCCCCAGGACGATTACGCTCCACCGTTTCATGTCAGGACCACGCCATGTCTGAGAATTCCGACAGCCCTCTAGTGGTCGGCTGGCGCGAGTATGTCGCTTTGCCGGAGTGGGGCATTCCCCGCATCAAGGCCAAGGTCGACACCGGCGCCCGCACCAGCGCTCTTCATGTGGGCAGGATCGAGGAGCTTCCCGACGGTCGCGTCCGGTTCGAAGTCGTCGTG
>CALEMW010000136.1 GCA_937910695.1 uncultured bacterium | reverse complement strand
GGTCTGACACTCAACGTCAACGGCGGCGACCCAGGCGCCGCAGCGTCAATCAAGCAAGCTGCAACGCAGGCCGGCGACGACCTCCTGAAGCGCATCGCAGCGGCCCAAGAGCAGCAGCAAAGGCTGTCCTATGCCGGGTAGTTACACCACGATTTCGGGCGACACCTGGGATGGCATCGCCTATGCGCAGATGGGCAATGAGCGGTACATGCACTTGCTGATCCTGGCCAACCCAGAGCAGGCGTACGCGCAGCGCTTCGCAGAGGGCGTGCTTTTGGTTGTGCCCGACGTGCCGACGCCAGACACGAGCCCGAACCTGCCACCGTGGAGGCGAGCGTGAGCCAGACGACCGAAACGCGTACCGTGCGAATCAAGGTCGACGGAAAGCTCTGCGATCAGTCCTGCCGTTTCCTGGATATGGAATGGGGTGGCATCTGCAGGCTCTACGAGAAGGAGCCGGATCTGGAGGCCGATCCAGAGACCGGGTACCTGAAGCTGCGGTGCAAGTCGTGCCTTCGTGGTGATGCAGCATGAGCGGCGAAAACGACCCCATTCTTGACGGCTGGACGCCGGCCTTCCTGACTGACCAGCAGGTGGCCGAGATCCGGGTGCAGTTGGAGAACATCACTCCGTCGAGCTGCTGCGACCCGAACGTGGCCATCGAGCTGCACCAGTCGGCCGTCGAGCTGCTCAACCACATCGACGCGACTCGGCGCCCGTGACCCTCGCCCGTCGCAGTTGGGCCGAGATCGTCTACGCCGGCGAGGACATCTCTGCCGACATCGCCCCGTACCTGCTCGACGTGAGCTACACGGACAACAGCGGGGGCCAAGCAGATGAGTTGACGATCTCCCTCGAGGATAGGGACGGCCTCTGGCGGGGCGACTGGCTGCCTGGAGCCGGCGACAAGCTGACCTGCCGCATTCACGCGGACGATTGGGGCGAGGGCGGAGGCTCGCTGTTCTGTGGTGAGTTCACCATCGACAAACCGCTGAGCCTGAGCGGGCCCCCATCGATTGCCAAGATTTCAGGGCTGTCCGTGCCCACAGGCTCAGCAGCTCGCCGTACGCAGCGCAGCCGGGCGTGGGAGCAGGTTGAGTTCCGGACCATTGCGGAGGATGTGGCCGCCTCCTCGCAGCTGACCCTCGTCTGGGACGTGGCCCCCGAGCAAACGCCCGGAGCGCTGGACCGAGCAGAGCAGCGCAGCGAGACGGACCTCGCCTTCCTCCAGCGGATGTGCGGCGACTACCGACTGGCGATGAAGGTCACTGATGTCCAACTCGTGATCTGGGACGTGACGAAGTACGAGGCGCTGGCCCCGGTGACCACCTACACTCTCGGCGAGAGCCGGATCGAATCGTGGTCACTCGAAATCAAAGCCTACCTCTACACGCCGAAGGTCAAGGTCCAGTACCAGGACCCATGGCACGGCGTAGTGCAGGAGAGCACACGCACCGCAGCGCAGGAGCTCCGAGAGCCGGCCGCAGACGACCCCCTGGGCCTTCTGCCCCAGAGCTTCGATGACGCCGCAGCTGAGGTGATCCGGGTGCGGGCACGGTCGAAGGCCGAGGCCGAAGCGAAGGCAACGGCTGCCCTCCTGACTCGGCTCCAGCATTCATCCGAGGGGTCGCTGGTCGTGATGGGCGACGTGCGCCTCGTGGCCGGCAACAGCATCCAGCTGGCCGGGTGGAACAAGCTCGACGGGAAATACCTGATTGACAAGGCGACTCATTCTGGCGTGGGCAAAAACTATACCGTATCCGTGGACATCAAGAGGACCTCTGCATGATCGGCGGGCTAGACAAGGGCAGCACCGAGAAGCTGCTGGCCGATTTGATTCGCGTGGGCAAGGTGGCCAGCGTCGGGCAGGATGGCCGAGTGCGATGCACCTTCGCCGATCGGGACAATGTCACCAGCCCGCCCATGCCGATGCTGCACCGCCGCCGTGGCGATCAGGACATGCCCTCAGTCGGGGACATGGCCCTCTGCATGATGCTGCCCCCCGACATGGTGGACGGCTTCGTGCTCGGCGTGCTCTACGACGCGATCGGTGCGCCCCCCGTGCCTGGAACGCCGGCCGTTCGGGTGCTGTCAGGCGACGACATCCGCTTCGTTTCAGAGGCCGCTGCACAGGCGTTCGTGTTGGGGGCAAAACTCACGTCGATGTTCAATGTGCACACGCACATGACGCAGATGGGGCCAAGCGGGCCGCCGCAGGAAGGCGTGCTGACTGCCCCAATGGACAACCCGCTCAGCCCGACGTATCCTCATCTCAGCACGAAGATCATGGGAGAGTAGAATGCCGATGGTCGTGGCGCAGCTCAAGGCGGATCTGGGGGCCGACTTCCTCGCTATCTTTTCCGACCTCGACCCGAACCGCACCATCAAAGAGAAGGCCGACGCGATGGCTGATGTCATCGCCAGCCGAGTTGACGCCTACATCCGAACGGCCACAGTGACGACCTCGGTCCAGACCGTCGTTGTTGGCACGCTCCCGGCCGGGCCTGTCGCTGCAAGCGGTCTCGGCGCAGGAACGGGGGGCCTCAGCTGATGCTGGCCACCCTCGGCAGCGTCGTCTTTGAGGCCAGCAGTGACCTGATCCGCACGTTTCAGGACGCGCAGCACACGACATCGGCGCGGTGGTCTGCGCATGAGATCATCCAACAGAAGCCAAAGCAAGAGTTCGGCGGGCCTGGCCTGCGGACGATGACCTTTGCGATCCGCCTCGATGCCGCGCTGGGTGTTGACCCGCTGGCAGAGGCCAAGGTGCTGAGGACGGCCACGGAAACCGGCGAGGTGCTGCCCCTGATGCTCGCAGGAGAACCAGAGGGAGACTGGATCGTCAAGGAGTTGGCCGAATCCTGGCGCCATGTCAGCTCCGCTGGCCTGATCCGAATCATTGACCTGAGCATCTCGCTCGAGGAGTACGCCTGATGTTTTGGGACCCAACGACGGAGGAGGAGATCCTGCAAAACGTGCAGAGTCTGACCGTCGTGGCCCAGGGTACGCAGTCGTTTGCCCGAGCGCTGGGTATGCCGATCCAACTGCTCGATGGCCCTGAGCAGGTCGCAGCGGCCAGGATTGGCGCTGCGCTGAACACGCAGATCCGAACCTACGAGCCGCGGGCGACCGTGGCTCGAATCATCATGGCCCGTGACGGCAATGGCCAACTGCGGCCGACGGTGAGGCTCGCATGACCATTGCCAAGACGCCAACCGAAGTCGAAACCGATGTGCTGGCCCGCTTCACCGCGCTGACTGGGAAGACCCTGCTGGCCGCTGACCCGCGCAGGCTTTTGCTCGATTCCATTATCGAGAAGCTGTCGCACCTGTACTCGCTGATTGAGCTGGCGGACCTGCGGAATCTTCCGTTCGACGCGACCGGCCAGTCGCTGACCAACCTCGGGACCTTCGTCGGCGTGACGGCGAGCCCGGGAGAGGCCAGCGTGACCACCGTTCGGTACACTCGAACGACCTCGCTCGTTGCCCTGGTGATCCCCGCAGGCCACCGGACGACAACCCCGGACGGCGCCTACATCTGGGCAACCGACGAGGCGTTGACGCTCGGGATCGGCACACTGACCGGCACCGTGACGGCGACCTGCACCGTGACCGGCCCCGAGAGCAACAGCCTTGCACCTGGCGCAATCGATACGCTGGTTGACCCGATCGCCGGGGTGACGGCTGCCAACACGACGACGACGGCCGGGGGCAGTGACGAGCAGACGGACGACGAGTTCCGGCCCTCGGTGATTGCGGCCCCGGACGGATTCACGACCTGCGGCCCGCGTTCGGCCTATGTCTGGCACGCAAAGGCAGCGAATACCTACGTGTTCGATGCCTCGTGCCTTGGCCCTGACGATACCGATTACCTGGCCCCCGCAGCGGGGGAGGTGGCCATCTTCCTCTTGCTGGCCTACCTCGACGACGACGGGGCACTGGTGCATGTCACCGACGCCGGGGTGATTGCTGCGATCATCGCAATCGTCGAGGCTGCCCTGTCCGCGGACGAGGTGCGGCCCATCGGGGATCTGGTGACCGTGGCCGAGGCCGTTCCGGTAGCGTACACCGTCGAGGTGGAGTACTACATCCCGCAGTCTGAGGCCGCCAACGTGGCAGCAATCCAGGCCGCCGTCGAGGCTGCGCAGGATGCCTACATGGACTGGCAGGAATCGGCAATCGGCCGGGACATCGACCCAAGCGAACTGCACGACCGGCTCTACCAGGCAGGCGCCCGGCGGATCAACATCATCTCGCCGGTCTGGGCCGAGATCGAGCGCAGCGAAGTGGCGTTGCGGGATGACTATGTGGCCGCCCCGCTCTACAAGGGGCTGTTCCAGTGAGCGGCACCGACATCAGGACGGCCAGCCTCGTTGACGAGCTGGTCGGCCTGGTCGCTGCGGACGCCGATGCCGCAGCCCTGGCGCAATCGCTGGACGACGAGATCCAGGCCGTCGCCAGCTACGCTGAGCAATGCGCCTTTTTCAGCCGCATTTCCGACCTGACATCCGAGCAGTGCGACAAGGTGGGCCGATGGTTCAAGCTCGTCGAGCTCGAAGGGTGGGCGTTTGCCAGTGTAGCGCAGAAGCGGGCCGTGCTGCTGGAGATGGTGAACGTCTACCGTCGCCGAGGCACCCGCTGGGCGTGGGAGCGCATTGTCGCAATCCTGGAGACTGAGACGCTATGGGACGGTGGCCTGACGGAGTGGGACGGCGGAGCAACAATCTGGGATGACCGAACAGGCATGTACCAGCTGACCGAATGGTGGGAGCAGGCCCCGACAGATCCGCCGCATACCTACAGGGTCGATGCAGCGATTGAGCACTACGGGCTGTCGGTCGCGGAGATCCGCCATCTCATGCAGGTGCTCGAAGCCTACATCCCGGCCCGTGAGCAACTGCTCGAACTGAGTGAGACCCTGGGGCGCAGTGCAGAGATCGCCTGCTGTAGCTACAGCGATTGTGGCCTCTGGATCGAGGTGGGACCGTGAGCTTCCAAGCCGTTCTGACGACCATCGGACTGGGGAAGATCGCCATCGCGCTGGGCGGCGGTGCGTCGGTGAGCATCACCGAACTGGCCATTGGCGATGCTGATACCGTACCCTTGGCCGCGCTGACCGCCCTCGGCAATGAGGTCTGGAGGGACACGATCAACAGCATCGAGATCGTGTCCGGCCATCCAGAGCAAGTCCGAATCGAAGGCGTCGTGCCCGTCGCTGATGGCGGCTGGTGGATGCGAGAGGCCGCAGCCTTCGATGCTGCCGGCGACATGATCCTGATCGCCCGCATCCCGGACTCGTACAAGCCCGATCCTGCGGTTGACGGGGCAGGGATAACCGCCTACATTCGACTCGTTGCCGAGTTGGCCAACATCGCAGAAGCGTTTACCCTCACGGTGGACTCGACTTCTGTGATGGCCACTCGCCAGCATGTCGAGGAGGCCAGCGTCGGCTCGTTGATCTTTGCCTGGTCGCATTTCGCGTAGAATGCGGCGCAATCTCCCGGCGTCCAATGGGTGTTCCGCAACCCTTGGCCAGGAGACGACAATGAACACCGGACGGATCGCTGCTCTGTTTTTTGTTTTGGCCCTTGCGCTTTGCGCCTGTGGCGACGAAAATGCGTACTATCAAGCGGCGCCTCCATCGCAGGATGAGCCCGACGCCGGGCAACCACTGGACCCATGCCCTGGCGATGACCAGATGGCCGAGGAGGACCTGATGTCCGCACCCCTGTTCATTCGCACGCCGTACATCAACGCCGAGCGCGTCAACGTCGGCGGAGGGGCCGCAGCTCTGGAGACGATCGCCAGCAACGGCGCCCTGGCGACGACGACGCTGCTGATCGAATCAGTGCGATATTGGTTTACCCCGGCGCCGTTCGGCGGGACCACGCTCGGCTATGTGCGCCTGGCGCTCGTGAATCCGTCCGCAGAGGTGGTCTACCTGGACCAGCGCGTCGTGGATGCCCAGATCGCCGACGCATACCCTGAGCCGGTGCAGATCCGGCTCAACATCGCGCTCCTCCCCGGCTACAGCATCCAACTGCTGTCCACTGCCGAGGGCGTCGCCTCTGCCCTGCCGATCCTGTGCTACGTCGTCGCTCAGGGCGGGGAGCTCGGCTAATGGAAAGCCGAGGGCCGAGGGGAATGGCCGGCGGAGGCCACCCAATCCTGAAGCCGATTGCGTGGGGCCATGTGACCTGGGCCGTTGGCGTCCCCTTGTGGCTCGCCGGATCTGCCCACGGAGGAGAGCTTGGCGCCCGCACGCCCGTCGCATCCGGCGGTGGCCCGACCACGACCGCGCTCGTGTTGGACCGCGCCCACGACCCGAGCCGGCTGCATGTCGTAGTGACCCCATGGGGCAGCGGCTACGCGTACGAGGAGCCGGCCACGCGCACAGGGACCATCCTGTTTGTGACGACGACGGACGCAGCCACCCCATTCACCGTGACGGTCTACGAGGAGCAATAGCCTCGACCGCCGCTGACGAGCCCATCGAGGAGACGCGATGAGGATCGACCTGCTAGCCCGCCGCTGGTGCGGCCCCGAGGGAGGGCGGGACGGCATGTCCGTCGCCGTCTCCTACTTGGCCCATGTGCTCGCCCGCATTGGGCACAGCGTTCGCTGCTGCCTTCCGCCGAACACCCCGATCCCGTGGGAGCATGAGCGCGTCGAGTGGGTGGTTCGCCAGCCGCTGTTTTCTCCGCCTGACTGGACTGCCGATCTGATCATCACGGTCCTGGCCCCCGCGTGGCGGCAGACCGTGATCGATGCCGATCGTGCCGGTGCCCTGGCCCGCCTCGTCTTCTGGCATCACCACTCCTCTCCACCTATCGGCCACCCGCTCTGCACGCTGGCCCGGGTCGCGATGACCGACGAGCCAGTGAAGAACTGGGGACGGGTCGTCAATCTGCCCCCGAGCAGCTGGGCCGCTGAGGCGTCCGCGGAACTCGGCGCCCCTGCTGGTCAATCAATCCTCGTACCCGGCGCGTCGAAGGCGAAAGGCGCCCAAGTGGCCCTCGCCGTCGCCAAGCAGATCGCCGACGTTCCATGGTACGTGCTCCCGGGCCGTGCGTCCCCGCAAGAGATCGACCCCTGGCGCAAGATGCCGCACGCCGTCGTTGCCCTACCCTGCGTGCCCCCGGATGTGTTCCTGTCGCAGGCCCGCGTGGTGCTCTGCCCGAGCCGAGCAGAAACGTATGGGCTGGCCATGGTGGAAGCTGCGACAAGGGGAATCCCTGTCGTGACCTCGGACCTGCCCGGCCCCCGCTTCGCCCTCGGCGCCTCGGCTACCTATCTGCCGATGGACGCACCCGTGGCGCAATGGGTCGCTGCGGTGCGTGAATCACTGGCCAGGCCCGGCGCCCGGCTGGCCCTGCCCCGCCACGAAGACCTCATCATCTCGACTCTTGGCTTGCGGAAGCCGGAGCCAGTGATGGCAACTGCCCAGAGTAGCGCGGCAGCGCCCCTGCGCCATCGCGAGATTCCCCGGCGACCGCAGGCTGCATCAGCGCCGACCCCGATTGCGCCAGTGCGCCCCCTGCTGGCCCCCGTTGCTCCTCCATCTCATGCTTGGCCCATCGGCGGAAGACTGCACATCGGCTGCGGCCCGAAGCGCGTACGCGGATGGCTGAACACGGACGGCAAGCCAGGCGTCGGACCCGATGGAGTGACGGACATGGCGCGCCCTGAAGCCTTGCCTGCTGCTCGCTTCAGCGCCATCTATGCCTGCCATGTCTTGGAGCACTGCATGTACCACGACACCCCGCGCATTCTGCGTGGGCTGGTTCGCGCGCTTCAGCCCGAGGGGCTGTTGCTGCTTGCAGTCCCCGACCTGCGCAAAGCCGTTCAATGGCCCGACACTGGGCGCGGCGACCCCAACAACCCGATCTTCGGCAACCTGCGCGCCGATTGCCACGACTTCGACCGACACAAGCAGATTTTCTGGCGGGAGAGACTGGAGCAGCTGCTCACTGATGCCGGCGGCGTCGAGGTCCGAGCATGGACCCCCGACGAGCACCCGGAGATTGCAGCGGTCAATGACTGGTCCAGCCACGACGAAATCACGCTGAACCTTTGTTGCCGGGCCCCTGGCATCATGCCGGTGCGGCCTGACGGTGGATCGTCGCCAGCCCCTCCCCGCTGTCATCCCGATGGTGTCGATGTGTCCGTGCTCCTCGGCACGGTCAATCGCCCTGAGATGGTCCAGGAGTGCATTGAGAGCATCAGGGGCAGCCTGGCCGGAAGCGGCTACACGCACGAGATCGTGGTCGCGTACGGCGCAGAGGACGATCTGGCGTTGCACTGGCTGCGATCCCAGCCCGACGTGCTGCCAATCCATGGTGGCATGGATGGGGCGATCCCTGCGTTCAATGCCGCCTACCTCGCCGCTCACCGCGGGCGCTACATCGCCCAGCTGAATGACGATGTGCTGGTCGAGGGGACCAGCCTGGCCAACGCTGTCCGCCACCTGGACGGCGACCTGTCTCTTGCCGTGGCCGTCTTCGCCAGCTCGCTGGACGGCGGGAAAACCCGCTACGTTCCTCGGGCTGAGGCCGGGGTTGTCCACCCCAATCAGCTCGTCGCACGCCGTGAGGCCATCGAGGACGTGATCGCCAGCGGCTTCGGCGCGTTCTGGGGCGGCCCGGAGCAACGCACACACAAGACCTACGGTGGCGATACCATCCTGGGGATGTGGCTGCACCGCATGGGCTGGCGAGTCGAGCGCTTCGACGACGTGCGCTGCCTCGACCGCTGCCGGTCCAAGGAGGCCAAGGACGCGCTGCGCAAGAGCAATATGGTCGGCTATACCGATCACCGCGCAGCCATGGCCACCCGATACCCTCGGGCTGAGTTCTCGGCGCCGATTGCTCGCCAGGATGATAGCTGGCCAAACATCTACATCCCTGAGCGGGGGGCACTTCCTCGCCGGTCCCCCGTGGCCGCCGGACCGACAGAGCGTGTGCTGCACATCAGCCTGCGTCGAGGAGACACCCCGTCACACCCGAGCCTTGAGGCTGCACTCGATGCCCTGGGTGCCTACCGCTGCCTGCGCTGGGCAGAGATCCAGCAGCAGCGCGGAGCCCAGGCCGTCCGCGACGAGACGCTGCGTACGATTCGGGAGCATGCCCCGACGCTGATCTGGATGCAGGTCCAGCAGAACAGCATCTACTCAGAGCGGGCCCTGCTCGCAGCGATGAAGGCCGCGGCGCCCCCGGGGTGCATGATCGTCAGCTGGACCGGCGACGTGCGCACCGATGTTGGTGAGCCGTGTCAGCGCTGGCAGGTCGCACAGTGCCAGGGCATTGACCTGTTCCTGTCGAGCAACTGCACCTACCCGATCGACCTGCGACTGAAGCACGGCGTGTCGGCTCGTACCGGCTACATGATGTGTGCCGCGGACGAGTGGCAGAATCGTCCCCGTCCAGAAGCCAAGCCCGAAGACTGGGCCGGCGCGGGGAAGGCTGTCTTTGTGGGTGGAGATCATGCCGCATACGGCCGCAGCACCAGGATGCAGATCCTTCGGGACGTGAACGCCGCGCTGCCCGGCCAGCTGCACATTTACGGCAAGGGCGCATGGGGTGACCTACCGCACAGTGACGCAATCACCAGGGACCAGCGAGGCCATCTGCACGCCGTGGCCGGCGCTGTGATCTCGCACTCGCTCTTTACCGGCCTGCGCCGCTACACCTCGGGGCGGCTGCCTGATGCGCTGCTCTGTGGCGGTGCCCCGGTGGTCTGTCAGGCCTTCGACGACTGGGAGGGGTTGGGCGTCCGCGACGGAGAGCACCTGCTGATCTGGCGAGATAGCGCCGACCTCGTCGAGCTGCTGCGCGACTGGCTGCGGCCGGAGCGGGCAGAGGACCGCCGGCGGATGGGCCAGGCTGCCCGGGAGCATGCACTGAAGCATCTGACATGGGACGCGGCGGTCGAAGGCATGATGGCCATCGTGCGTGCGGAGCGGCTGCGGCGGGCAACCCAATGATCCTGCACGCCATCGGTGACAGCCATTGCCGGCTGTTCTGGGATCTGACCGACCGTGGCCGAGTCCACTGGCTGGGGCCGATGCTGATGCACCGCGTGGCCAGGGACGGGCTGCGAGGTCTGCGCGCTGCTCGGGAATGGCTCGGCGTCCGAGGTGAAACTTCTGACCGGGATTGGGTGGCCACCATCGAGCCCGGCGCCACGGTCGCATGGTGCTTCGGTGAGATCGACGTGCGCTGTCACCTCGCTGAGCGGGTGGCCGAAGGCGGAGGCTCAATTCTGCTCTCTTTGACCGGAGAGTTCCTGGCAGTTGTCGAGGAGTTCTCGTCAAAAACGAAGACCCGTCCGGCGATCCTATCGGTGACCCCTGCGACCGAAAGCCGCAATGCTGAGTATCCGTGCAGGGGTGCGCTATCTGACCGCCGGGCGATTACGGCCCTGCTCAATGATGCTCTGCGCGTGCGATGCCCTGACTTCGGCGCAGTTTTCGCTGATGTCTTCGCCGAGGTGTCAACGCCAGACGGCGGCATCCGACGCGGACTGACACAGGACGGCCTGCACCTGGGGCCGGCCGCTGCACCAATCGCCCAGTGCGCCATTGAGATGGCGTTCGGAGGTCTCCATGTTGCTTGAAGTCCAACTGCCCAGCATCCCTGCCATCGAGGCCGAAGTCGGCACCAAGATCCGCTCCCGCCACCCTGCTTGGCCCGGCTGGGTTCCTGGCCACTGGTACGCCAGGGAATACACCTGGCTGCTGGAGCAGGCCGGCGACGTGACCGGGCTGCGTTGCCTGGACGCAGGCGGGGCGCTCTCCCCGATCTCGGCGATCCTCTCCGACCGTGGGGCCGCCGAGGTGGTGGTGGTTGACCTGCGGCCGCCGCGGCCCTACCCCGCCCGAGGGCGCATCGCGCCCAAGACCGCTGACCTGCAGGCCACCGGGCTGGAGCCGGGGAGCTTCGACCTGATTGTCTCGCCCAGCTCGATCGAGCACAACGAGTGGCCCGCGCAGGAGCGGATCATCCGCCACCTGCTCGAGCTGCTCCGCCCTGGCGGGCGGCTGCTGATCACCGTGCCGGCGGCGCTGGCCACCGCAGACGAGCGCTTCATCGCCGACCTCGCCGGCCGTGGCTGCGTCTACCTATGGACGCACGCCAGCGCCCGCAAGATGAGGAACGCGGTGAAGGCGCTGGGCGCCATGGAGACGCCGCTGCTCCGAGCTCCTCAGTACGACCGGGAGGTGCAGCGCATCGAGGCTGAGATGCGAGCCCTGTCGCCGCAGCTGCCCGACTTCCCCTACCAGAGCATGGCCCTGGCATGGAGGCGGCGCTGATGGCTGGCGTCGTGGACAGGCCAAGCAGCCGCGGATTCGGAATGGTGTCCGTTTTGATCACCGGCCGATGCAACCGCCGCTGCCCGAGTTGCACATTCAAGCAGGTACTGGCCGAGCCGAAGGATATGACCCCCGAGCACTTCCGGCGAGTCGGCCCGCTGGTTGGCCACGTCAAGCGGCTTTGCGTCTCGGGTGGGGAGCCGCTGCTGCACCGGGATGCGCTGGCCGCGGTGAAGGCGATCAAAGAGAG
>CALEMW010000135.1 GCA_937910695.1 uncultured bacterium | reverse complement strand
GCCGAGGCCAAGGAGCAGTCCCTGCGCGTGGACTGGACCCACATCGACACCCCCGACGGCCCCGACGACTTCAAGCTGGTGCTGCCCCACCTGCCCCCGACCCCCCAGTTCATGACCGGCACCTGCTGGTCGTTCTCCGCCACCTCGCTGATGGAGTCCGAGGTCATCCGGCTGACCGGCCGCGAGGTGAAGCTCTCGGAGATGTGGACGGTGTACTGGGAGTACGTGCTGAAGGTGAAGCGCTGGGTGCGGGAGTACGGCGAGTCGCTGGTCTCGACGGGTTCGCAGAGCGACGGGCTGCTGGAGGTCTACGCCACCTATGGCGCGGTGCCCCGCGACGCCTATCCCGGCGTGCTGTTCGAGGACGGCCGCCACGACCACGGCGACCTCCAGGGCGAGATCACGGCCTGGCTCGACCTCTGCGAGGAGCGGAACATCTGGGACGAGGGCCGGGTGATCGAGGTGCTGCGCCTGATCCTCGACGCCCATCTCGGGGCGCCGCCCACGGAGTTCGCTTTCGACAGCCATGTCTGGGATCCCCTGACGTTCCGCGAGGAGTACCTGGGTCTGAACTCCGACGACTACGTCGTACTGGTGTCGCGAATGGACACTCCCTTCGGCCGTCGCTGTCTGCTCGATGTGCCAGACAACTGGCGCCGGGCTGAGTATTATCTGAACGTGCCGCTGGATGATTTTGACGCGGTCATGCAGCGGAGTCTGGAAAAGGGCTACACCTTCGGCGTCGGCGGCGACAACTCGGAACCCGGTATGGATGGCCTCTACGACGCTGCCGTCGTTCCCAGCTGGGACATTCCCGCCGCAGCGATCAACCAGGGCGCCCGCGAACACCGCATCGTCAGCGGACAAACATCCGACGATCACGGCCTGCATGTCGTCGGCAGCACGCGCGAAGGTAGTGCCGATTGGTTTTTGATCAAGGATTCGAACCGCAGTTCTCGGTTGGGCTCGTTCCCAGGCTATTACTTCTGGCGCAGCGAATATCCCAAATTGAAGATGCTGACTGTGATGGTTCACAAAGACATGGTTTCACATCTCGATCCTTAAGTGACTCATCATCCGATCGGGATGAGAGGGCCCTTCCCTGCACGGGGGAGGGCCTTCTGGCAATATTGTAGACATTGACTGTGATCTTTTCTCAAGTTCCTGCCAAGCCGAACGAAAACACAGGTGCAATACCTTAGCCCAGATGTTTTGGCCAGCTAGAGGAGTGTCTCGCCAGATGAAGCTCGGCGCCATCAAACTCAAGTATCGCATGATGATCGTACTCAGTGCGTTCAGTATCGCGATCTTCGCGACATTCATGGTCGTGAACATGAAATTCACACGGCAGGTTCTTCTCGAAGAGAGCTACGACAAGGCAGTGGGGCGCGTCCAAAGCACCTCATATGCAATCGACGGCTTCTTCAGAGAGAAGGCGAAGTCGGCTTGGACGTTCGGACAGGCACCGATCCTGCAGAACTGGATCGCTGATCACACGGACCGGCGGTCGGATCTCACCAACGACCAGACCCATCAGGGCATCTTGAAGCTCTTTCAGAGACTCAAAGAGTCCGACCCGGAATTTCAAGATGTGTTCATGGCTTCAGAAACCACAGGCGAGTATTGGGGTGGCGACCTCAGGGATCCAGGCCCCGACTACTGGGTGACGAAGCGCCCGTGGTACATCGATGTCAAGACGGGGGGAGTTCCCAGGTTCGACTTCAACATCGATCTGCTCGACCAGGTCATGTACATCTCCTACAACTACCCCATGTACGATGCCGATGGACGCATGCTCGGAGTGGCCGGCGTGGATATCAACCCGACGACCCTGCAGCGACAGCTCAACGAACTGAAGATGTTCGAGACCAGCGTAGCGATGCTGGTCGGTCCGGATGGAACGTTCCTGCACCATCCTGACGCGACGAAAGTTCTCAACTCACGCATCACCGACATTCCCGACGACGGTGTATACAAGGGGCTGAGTGAAGCTGCCGCTCGCATGCTGGCCGGTGAAACAGGCATCGCCGATGTGGTTCACGACGGCATTGAGGAATTCTACGTCTTCACACCGGTCGAAACCATCGATGCGTTCCTGGTTCTGGCCGTGCCCAAGAGCGAGATCTTCGCCCGCTACGACCATATGTTGTCGAGGACGGTCACGTTGGTCACCGGCGCCATCGTCATCATGCTCATCGCGCTGTTCCTCTATACACGCCGGACCACGAAACCCATCGAGATGATGGCCGAACTCTGTGAGACCTTCGTGGCCGGTGGCGGCGAGGACAAGGCCTTGGTCCACAGCGAAGACGAAATCACCCTGCTGCGGAGGACGTTCCAGGGCTTGAGCGAGTACGTTGACGAGGTCACCGTGTCGTCTACCGACATCATGACCAACAGTCAGCTGATCGCCTCCGAGACACAGCGGCAGGAGTCGATGGTTCGCGAGGCATCCAGCTCGTTGCAGGAGATGACGTCTCGGGTCGATACATCAGCATCCTTCGCCCGCGAAGCGGGCAAGATCACGCAGATCGCCATGAAGTCGACCAAGCACGGCGTGGAGCAGATGAAGCGCATGTCCGAAGCCATGACTGTTCTGCAGGGGTCTTCCAAGGAGATGGTGTCGTTCATCGAAACCATCGAGGAGATTGCGCTGCAGACCAACATGCTGGCCCTGAACGCAGCCATCGAGGCAGCCCATGCCGGTGACGCGGGCAAGGGCTTCGGCGTCGCGGCCGATGAGATCCGTCAGCTGGCCCAGCGCAGTTCCGAGGCCGCCAGCCGCATCGCCATCGTCCTGAACCGGACCGGTGATGAAGTGACGCAGGGGGCGGGTATCTCCGACGAGGTGCTCGAGCAGTTCAACGAGTTCTACCAGCAGGTCAATGAGGTGGGCGTGGTGATGAAGAGCATCGAGACCATCACCGATCAGCATACCAACACGATCCGCGACGTGAATACGATCATCGAGCACGTGTTCGAGATCACACGCGGCAATTCCAGCAAGTCGGAACAATCGTCCAACGGCGCCATCCAGATGGCCGACCGGGCTCTGACCATCCGACAGCGGCTGCCACGCTTCGACCATGTCGAAAAGACAGCGAAGGCTGGGAAGGTACTGACCTAAGGTTAGAGAGCAGAGTCGGTTTCGCGGATCTCTACGCCGCGGGCCGCCAGCTCCTCGATCAAGCGCGGCACCGGGACCACGAGTTCCTGGGGCCGCGCTCCTGTTTCGGACACTTCGCCTCGGGCCAGCATGGCGGCGAGGATCGCGGCCGGGAAGCCCGTCATCCTCGTCATGGCCGTCAGGCCAGTCTCGGGATCCTCTCGATCGACGATTTCGATGCGTCGACATCGCCGTTCGCCGCCGATCTCGCCTTCGGCCTCAGCCCGTAAAAGCACCAGGTCGGGGCCCGTTTTCGGACATGCCTGTTCTAGACAGGCGCCGAGAAGATCTCGGGGGCGCACCGCGCCGGCCGGCGTTGCGACGGTCTCCGATCCGGTCAAGCCGATATCCATCATCAGCTGGATCTGTGCACAGTGTCCGGGGTAACGGATCGTCTTGTAATCCATGTCGCGAACATGTCCGAGCAGGGTGTCGGGGAGGGTCGAGCAGCCGCCCGAGGTCTGGAAAGCCTCGAGCTCGCCGAAGCCTGCGAACTCGAGAGTCTCGAGCTCGCTCATGCCCGGCACGATGTCGAGAGCGCCGTCACGGATCACACGGCAGGGCTCGATGTACTCGTTGATCAGGCCCTGGACCGCGAACACGATCATATAGTGCAATGGCGGCTGCGGATTCTGGGGCAGGCCGCCCACGCGCAGCCGAACATTGTCGCACCGATCCCAGCCCTGGGCGAGATGCCAGCCCAGCAGGCCGGCCAGACCCGGGGCCAGCCCGCAGTCGGGCAGGATGGTCACGCCTGCGGCCTGAGCTGCTTCATGCTGTGCAAACTGTTCAGCGACAACGTCGTTGTTGCCGCCGAGGTCGAGGAAGTGGCAGGCGTGACGGATTGCAGTCCGGGTCAGGGCTGCGTTGTACCAGTAGTTTACGGCACTCACGCATACGTCCGCACCTTTGAACAGGGGGGCGGTGAAAGCGTCGTCGCGGACATCGCCGCGGTGGCCCCGGAGCCGCACGTCGGCGATGTCGGCGAGGAACGCGTCGAGTGTGGGGCCGTCGAATTCTACAACGTCGAGGTGGTCGAGGTCGGGCTGACGGAGCAGGTCGTGGGCGATGGCGCGGGCCTGCATTCCCGCACCCAGCAAAAGACAACGCATGGGCGGTTCCTCCGGGTCGATGGTCTGAGGGGAATGTGGCCCGTGGCGGCCGCCGATGCAATGGAGATCCGCCGTGGATTGCCTTGCAGGTGCTTACGACAGAGGCTAAGATCCCACAGAATTCTTCGTCATACCCACCATCATGGAGGCCCCCATGGACGCGAAGACCCTCCAGGCTCGACTCCTGGAGCTGATCCGGCGCACATCCTGCGAAATGCCCCCGGACATGATCCGCGCCGTCGACAAGGCTTGGCGCAGGGAAAAGAAGGACACCACGGCGAAGTACGCCATGGGTGTGATGCGTGACAACATCAAGTTGGCCGCAACTCTTTCCCAGCCTCTGTGTCAGGATACGGGCACCATCGTGTGTTATGTGGACCGCCCCGACTGGATACGCGAGCGTGTGTTCACGACGGCCTTCGAGCGGGCGGTGGTCGAGGCCACGCGCAAGGGTTACCTGCGCCAGAACTCGGTGGATTCCATCACGGGCAAGAACTCCGGCAACAACCTCGGCCCAGGCAGTCCCGTGATCCATTTCCACGAGACGGCGGGCAAGGCCATGACCGTCCGCATCATGCTCAAGGGTGGCGGCAGCGAGAACGTATCGACCCAGTACGCCTTGCCGGACAATCGTCTGGGTGCCGGCCGTGATCTCGAGGGCGTGCGCAAATGCGTGCTCGACGCCGTCCATCTGGCCCAGGGCAAGGGCTGTGGCCCCGGCATCCTGGGCGTGTGCGTAGGCGGCGACCGGGCCACGGGCTATGTCTCAGCCAAGGAACAGTTCTTCCGCGACCTCGACGACAAGAACGAAGACGAGGTTCTGTCCAAGCTGGAGCAATCCCTGCTCGCCGATGCCAACAGCCTGGGCATCGGCCCCATGGGCTTCGGCGGGGGCACGACCCTGCTGGGCGTCAAGCTGACGGCCCGCAATCGCGTGCCGGCTTCGTTCTACGTGACGGTGGCCTATATGTGCTGGGCCTACCGCCGGAACGGATTCAAGATTTCGGAGAACGGCCGCGTCGGTCGTTGGCTCTACAACTAGGAGGCGCGCGATGCTGTTGGAAGCTCCGTTCACCGAGGCGAAGGTCCGCGCCCTGCGCGTCGGCGACGTCGTCGAGATCACCGGCCTGCTGTTGACCGGTCGCGACGCCGTCCACAAGTACCTGCACGACGGGGGCACGCCTCCGGTCGAACTCAAGAACTCCATCATCTACCATTGCGGACCGGTGGTCGTGAAGGAGAAGGGCAAGTGGGTCGTGAAGGCCGCCGGCCCCACCACGTCGATCCGCGAGGAGCCGTATCAGGGCCCGCTCATGGAGCAGTACGGCATCCGCGGCGTGATCGGCAAGGGAGGGATGGGCCCCAAGACCCTGGCGGCCTGCAAGAAGGTCGGCGCCTGTTACTTCCATGCGGTCGGCGGCGCCGCCCAGGTTCTGGCCCAAAAAGTGGTCCGCGTTCCCGCCGTCCATATGCTCGAGGAGTTCGGCTCGCCCGAAGCGATCTGGGAATTCGAAGTCGTCAAGTTCCCCGTGGTCGTGACGATGGACAGCCACGGCGATTCGCTGCACGCGAAGGTCGAGGCTGCTTCGAGCAAGGCTCTCGACCGCTTGATCCGATGAAGGCGGCCGAAGGACGGCCGTTCACAGGAGGGACCCTTTGAATCAGACCGGCATGACACCCCCGGCGGACCAGTTTCTGTCGCTGGCGCAGATCCTCAATATCCTTTGGCGACGCAAGATGATGATCCTGCTGATGACCTTGCTGGGCCTGGCCGCCGGCATCGTCTACGGGATCGTCACTCCGCCCCTCTACCGCGCCACCGCGACCGTGCGTCCCGGCATCACCAACTTCAACGCCAACGGCAATCCCGAGCGCGCCTGGCACCTGAAGGACATCGTGCGCTGGTACAAGAGCGGGCTCTATGCCGACGGCGTACGTGAAGCCTTGGGCTGGGAGTCGACGGTCAGGGCCCCCATCATCCAGGCTGAGTTCATTCCCCGCGGCGTGGGTGTTCAGGGCGGCGATGTGGTGACCCTGACTCTGATGCACGTGGATGGACCCGAAGCCAAGCAGATCCTCGACACGACGGTCGATGCCTTCAACTCCTACGCCGAAGTCAACAGCGTGGGCAGCAGCATCTCGCTGGCGCGGTCCAGCCTCCAGAGCCAGATCGACAAACTGGCCAACGACCGTGAGGACGTGGAGGTCAAGAAAGCCCTGCTGGACATCGAGATCGAACGGACCCGCAACGAGCTGCGTCAGGTCGAAGTCGAGGAGCAGGCCCTGGAGCTGAAGATCGCCGAGCACGAAGCGACCCAGACGTCGCGGGCCCGCAAGGCCGGAGCCCTCGAAGAAGGCGTCAGCGAGACTGAGACCGAACTCGGCGAGATGGACCATATCCTCGACCGCATGGAGATCAAACAAGAGCGCCAGGACGTGCGCGACTCCCTGATGACGATGGCGCCGCCCCTCGACACCGCGTCGTATCCCTGGTGGGAAATGGCGGAGGACAAGACGGCCACCACAGGCCGGCTCCTGCTCAGCACGCTGAATCTGCAGCGGAGCATCTGGCAGCAGCGTGTCCAGGCCGTGGAGCTGCGCTCCGAGGTCGAGATCGCCGAACTGGCCCACCGGGCCGAACTGCTGACCCAGAGCTTCGACCTCGCCAATCGCCGCAAGCTCGTGGAGCTGACGATTCGTGAGCAGGAAATCAGAAGGGACCGGGCCCTGGCCCAGGAGATCGTGAACATCGAGGACGACATCAAGCTCATCCAGTCGCAGCTCGTGGTGTTGACGTCCCTGGAGAAGATCGGCGTGAACCAGGTCACCGACAATCCCGTACGGCCCCGCAAATCCCGTGCTGCGGGACTGCTGACCCTGGCGGGGCTGATCGGTTCGATCGGTCTGGCCTTCGTCGTCGAGTATGGTTCACTGAACCGTCAGGTGATCTTCGCCGGTCAAGGGCATGGCGACTGATCGCAGCCACGGATCCGAAGCGTCTATGCGGCGCCTCGACGGCCACCGGGACCTCTCCGGTGGCCGTCGCACTTGGCGCGATGTCGGCGTACTCGTAGCCGGTCAGGGGGCGACACAGCTGCTGAACCTGGCGGCCCTCGCCGTGGTGGCCCGCACGTTGGGCGCCGCCGATTTCGGACTGGTGCAGGTGGCGGTCGTGATGTCGGCCTATGCCATGGTTGCCGCGGAAGCAGGATTGTTCACCGTCGGGGTGCGCGACCTGGCCCGCCTCGACGACCTGACGGCCCGACGCCGGCTGGTGGCAAACCGCTCTGGTCTGCTGCTGGTGCTCGCCTTGGTTGCGATGGTGATGTTCGCTCCTCTGACCCGACTGTTGTCCCTCTGTGCTGAAGATCCGATCCTGTTCCTCATTTATCTCGGCGCCGTGATGCCGCAGGCCTTCATGCTCGATTGGGCCGCCCTGGGCCTGGGCTCAGCGCTGGGGGCGGGGCTGGCGCGGGTGGTTCGGGCGGCCGTGTACCTGCTGATCGTGGCTGCATGGTGGGCGACGTCTGCTGGCTTATGGGATCAACCGGCGCGGCGTTGGCTGGGCATCGTCTTTCTGATCTCCTTGTCGGCCGGAAATTTGGTGGCCTGGGCAGTCGTGAGAAGAAGGTTGAGCGGTGGTCTGCGCCCGGTCTTTGAGGGGGGGCGGTCTTGGCTCGCGACCTTGAAGACGTCGTCCCCGGTCGGGACGGCCAATGTCGTGCGCCGCGTCCTGTACGGCACCGATATCCTGATGCTGGGCATCCTCGGTTCTGCAGCCGTTGCGGGACGCTATGCCGCCGCCGCCAAGTTGGGATTCGTATTGGTGGTGGGAGTGGAGGTGGCCCTCGGCGCCCTGTTGCCCCGGCTCTCGCGAGCCTGGTCCCAAGGGAGCCAGGAATTCGCCCTGGTCCTCCGACGTCAGCTCATCGTTCTGGTCGCCGTGCTGGCGATCGCTGGATCGGCGGGCGCCCTGCTCGGCCCAACCGTCATCGGTTGGGTGTTCGGCGCTGCTTTCGCCGGCTCCACGTCCGTATTGCCTCTGTTGATGATCGCCTACCCTCTTCTGGGAATCGGACTGTACCTGCACGAGGCCCAGATTGCGGCGCACCGGCAGCAGGGGGCGTTGATTCCCCTCGGTGCAGCCGCAGTGGCCGCGGTGATCGGCAGTTTCGTGATGATTCCGCAAAGAGGTGCCGTCGGGGCAGCCCAGGCGATGATCCTGGCTCATGGTCTCTATGCTCTCGGCGGCGCCCTGCGTTGCCGGAGCCTGTGGAGACCTTAGAGACCCGTGCTTGGACTCCGACGCTCTTTCTCGTATATTGGCACGGCTCCGCGCCCGGCAAACGGGCGCCCAACACCCAACAGGGGAGACCACGATGACGCGATCGATCAAGTTCCTGGCGCTGGCCGCGCTGCTGGTGCTCCTGAGCACCGCGACCATGGGCTGCAAGGACGGAGACAGCGCCGGCGATGCCTCCGCAACCCCCCAGGAAGTGATACTGATGGAAGGTTTGACCCTCAAGGATGTCATCGTGGGCGAGGGCCTTGAAGTGACGAAGGGTGACGTCGTCACCGTCCATTACACAGGCTGGGTCCTGACCGACGGCGTGAAGGCCCCCGAACCCTTCGACAGTTCCGTGGTCCGCAACGAGCCCATTTCTTTCCCCATCGGCGTGGGTCGCTTGATCCGCGGTTGGGACGAAGGTATTCCCGGTATGCGTGAAGGCGGTAAGCGCGAGCTGACCATCGCCCCCGACCTGGCCTACGGCGCGACCGACCGTCCCAACATTCCGGCCAACAGCACGCTGTTCTTCGAGGTCGAGGTCCTGTCCGTTCCTTCGGTCCAGATGACCGACGAAGTCGTGGGCGAGGGCGCCACGGCGGAAGAGGGCGACAACGTCAAGGTGCACTACACCGGCTGGCTGTACGAGAACGGGGCCAAGACGGGCGAGCCCTTCGACAGCTCCCTGACCCGCAACCAGCCCTTTGAATTCCAGCTGGGTGCCGGCATGGTCATCGCCGGCTGGGACAAGGGTGTCGAAGGTATGAAGATCGGCGGCAAGCGCGCCCTGATCATCCCGCCCGAGCTGGGCTACGGCCCGCGGGGCGCCGGCGGCGTGATTCCGCCCAATGCGACCCTCTACTTCGACGTGGAACTGCTGGAAGTGGTGGGTAAGTAGCTAGTTACGTGATTATCACGAAGCGGCGATCCCCGCACGGGGACCGCCGCTTTTTTGTTATTGATTAATCTGATCTGCATTCTCAAAATCTCTTGCACGTTGATCCTGTTTCTCCTACACTTTCCCCGCTCACTTCCGGCGACCCCCAAGGCCGCCGTTCTTCTTTCAAATGAGCATCGCCGAGATTGCAGGGGTCCCACCCGGTCGGGCCCGTCTGCGTGTCCCGTGCTTCAAGGAGTTTCCACTTATGGGTAGCCTGCTGATCTATCTGATCCCGGCTGCGGGTGTCCTCGCCCTCGTGTTCGCCCTGTTCAAGTCGGCCTGGGTCGACAAGCAGGACCCGGGCACCGACACCATGCAGACCATCGCGGCCCACATTCAGGAGGGGGCGATGGCATTCCTCTCCCGGGAGTACCGCGTCCTTTCGATCTTCGTGGTCGTCGTCGCAGTGTTGCTGGCCTTCGGGAGCCGCGGCGTGGAAAGCTCCCACTGGTTGATCGGCGTTTCATTCGTCATCGGTGCCGTTTGCTCCGGCCTGGCCGGCTTCTTCGGCATGAAGATCGCCACCAAGGCCAACGTGCGGACCACCAATGCGGCCCGCGTGGGTCTGAACGGAGCCCTGGCCGTAGCCTTCAGCGGTGGCACGGTGATGGGTATGAGCGTTGTCGGGCTCGGCGTGACCGGTCTGAGCGTTCTGTTCATTCTCTACTTCAAGGCCTTCGATGGCGAAGCCGGCTGGACCGTTGCGCGGATTCTGCAGGTGCTGTCGGGCTTCTCCCTCGGCGCCAGCTCCATCGCTCTGTTCGCTCGTGTCGGAGGCGGCATCTACACCAAGGCGGCCGACGTGGGCGCCGACCTGGTGGGTAAGATCGAGGCGGGCATTCCCGAAGACGACCCCCGCAACCCCGCCGTGATCGCCGACAACGTGGGCGACAACGTGGGCGACGTAGCCGGCATGGGCGCCGATCTTTTCGAATCGTATATCGGTTCCATCGTCGGTGCGATGATCCTGGGCGTGGCCTTCGCCCCCGGGCTGAACGCCGTGCTGCTGCCGCTTGTGTTGGCCGCGGTCGGTATCGTGGTGTCCATTCTGGGCACCTTCCTGGTGCGCACCAAGGAAGGCGGGAACCCACAGGTGGCCCTCAACACGGGCACATTCGGCGCCGGCTTCCTGATGCTGATCGCCTCTTACTTCGTGATCAAGCAGTTCATCCCGGCCGAGCAGGCCATGGGCGTGTTCTGGGCCACCATCGCCGGCCTCGCCGGCGGTATTGCCATCGGCCTGATCACCGAGTACTACACCAGCGACGAACGGGCACCGAGCCGAGGCATCGCCAAGGCTTCGGAGACGGGCGCGGCCACGAACATCATCGCCGGCCTTGCGCTGGGCATGTCTTCGACGGCCTTGCCGATTATCGTGCTGAGCGCGACGATCCTGGTCGCCCACGCCGCCGCCGGACTCTACGGCATCGCCATTGCTGCTCTCGGGATGCTCTCGACCACGGGTATCCAGCTGGCGGTCGACGCCTACGGCCCCATCGCCGACAACGCCGGCGGCATCAGCGAGATGGCCGGTCTGGGCGAAGAGGTCCGCAGCCGCACCGACAAGCTCGATGCGGTGGGCAACACGACTGCGGCCATCGGCAAGGGCTTTGCCATCGGCTCCGCCGCCTTGACGGCCTTGGCCATGTTCGCGGCCTACCAGCAGATCGTCGGCATCACGGCCATCGACATCATGAAGCCCATCGTTCTGGTGGGTCTCTTGCTGGGCTCCATGTTGCCCTTCTTGTTCTCCAGCTTCGCCATGAATGCCGTGGGTCGTGCCGCTTTCTCGATGATCGAGGAAGTGCGCCGCCAGTTCCGCGATATCCCCGGCCTGATGGAGGGCAAGGCCACCGCCGACTTCCGTCGCTGCGTGGACATCTCCACCGCCGCCGCCATCAAGGAAATGGTGTTGCCGGGCCTGCTCGCCATCACCGCGCCTGTTGCCGTGGGCTTCCTCGGCGGGACCGAGATGCTGGGTGGTCTGCTGGCTGGTGTGACCGCCTCCGGCGTGCTCATGGCCATCTTCATGAGCAACGCGGGTGGAGCCTGGGACAATGCCAAGAAGTATATCGAGGGTGGCGCCCATGGCGGAAAGGGAAGTGATTCCCACCATGCGGCCGTGGTCGGCGATACCGTCGGCGATCCGTTCAAGGATACTGCAGGCCCCAGCCTCAACATCCTGATCAAGCTGATGTCGGTCATCAGCGTGGTCATCGCGCCGTTGCTCATCCGCTAGACCTTACACCAGGTGCATCTTGGGCCCTTCCCCTCGGGGGAGGGCCCTTTTTCGTTTGGTCCGACCCTGCGGGAAGGGCTGCGGCGGCTCCACTATCGATACTGGGGTGTTAAGAATAGCTGTAGGGAGCCGAATACTCCTTAGGACAATAGGGAGATGGTTGGCTAATGTCTCTCCTGACAGATGATTAGCATGTAGAAGCCTGACGGCAACCTGTTGGATATCGGCAGCCCATGCACTCAATAATATGGAGTTATGATGCTAATGTTTATTTCTTGACCTGTTCTGTTATATAATTAACCGTAGCTAGTGAGATCAACTGATGGGCTCGACCCTATTCGATCTGAGGAGTGCAGCCATGGTTCAGTATCTGTTGGAAGATTCCAGAGTGGTCGATTTTGTGTCCCACCTGCAGGCATGCAAGACGGTCTACGCTCCTCACCGCAAAGGGACATCGTCGTTCGCTTTCGCCCCGGTCGATGATCCTACCGCCGTAGTCCTCGACTACAACCGGACCCTGCACTCGGTGAAGAAGTACTTCCTGCCGCCCACCGAGACCCTGCTGAGCTTCGATCTGAGGACCAACGAGTTCACAGAATCCGAGATCGTGCCCTGCGATGCCGTATTCCTTGGCGTGCACAGCTACGATCTGCGGGCGGTCCACAAACTCGACCACAACTTCCGGCAGGAGAACCCTGAGAAGAACTATCTGCGCCGCCGCGAGGAAGCCGCTTTCGTCGGCGTGTCCTTCGAGCCGGACGCGTTCCACTTCTCCGGGTCGGTCGGTATCGGCAGCCGCGACTCGTCCGGCTTCGACGTGTTTTTGACGAGGATCGCCGCCGGTTACATTCTGACCGCTCACACACCCGTGGGCCAGGAGCTCGTCGACGGGTTCGTAATGCCTGAGTACACCGGCGACCTGCCCGTACCTCCTGGCTTCAAGCAGCATATCTACGTGCCGCAGGACAAGCTGTCCGAGGTATTTGAGCACAGCTATCGCAACGACGTGTGGCTCGAGACCGCTGAGAAGTGCGTGGGCTGCGGCACCTGCAACCTCGTTTGCCCGACTTGCTACTGCTTCAACGTAGAGGACACCGTCGAGATCACCATCGACGGCGGCAGCCGCGCCCGCACCTGGGACGGTTGCATGCTCCGCAGCTTCACCGAGGTGGCGGGCGGCGAGGTCTTCCGCGAGGAGTCGGCGGCACGTCAGCGCCACCGCGTCTATCGCAAGTTCAAGTACATCTCCGACAGGACGGGAGAGCCCTGGTGCGTGGGCTGCGGCCGCTGCAACCAGGCCTGCACGGCGGGGATCAGCATCGTCAGCATCGTCAACAGGCTCGTCAACGACTACGACCGCGAGGTTGTGGAGACGGCCTGACCCGGGCGCAGAAGGAGGATCACGATGACCAACGCAAGCCGGACCCCCTCGGCGGAATCCCGGGATCTCTATCTCCCGGTCATGGCGGCGATCACGGACATCCGGAAGATGACGGAGTTCGAAACCCTCTACGAAATCACGTTGCCCGGCGGAGCCGAACTGGGACACCAGCCCGGTCAGTTCGTCGAGGTGTCGCTGTTCGGCATGGGGGAGGCGCCGTTCTCGGTCTCGTCGTCGCCGACCCGCAAAGGCAGTTTCGAGATGGGCGTCCGCCGTGTCGGCATGCTCACCGACGTCATGGACCGTATGCAGCTCGGCGAGAAGATCGGGGTTCGTGGGCCCTTCGGAAACGGAGTGCCCGTCGAGAAATTCAAGGGCAAGGACGTGCTGATCGTCGCCGGCGGCATCGGTCTGGTGCCCATGCGCTCGATGATCAACTACGTGCTCGACAACCGCGGCGACTTCGATCGCCTGATCATCTGCTACGGCGCCCGCAGCGACGGTGAACTGCTGTTCACCGACGAGCTGAAAATGTGGGCCGACGATCCCCGTGTCGAGTTCCACGTGACCGTCGATCACGGGTCCACGGCATGGACGGGACACACCGGGGTGATCACCACGCTTATTCCCGGCCTGGATCTGGATATGCCCCAAACTCGGGTGTTGGTCTGCGGGCCTCCGGTCATGTACCGCTTCGTGCTGCTTGCCCTGCGGTCGAAGGGCGTGGCCGAAGAGAACATCTACATGTCCCTCGAACGCCGCATGAAGTGCGGCGTCGGCAAGTGCGGGCACTGCCAGATCAACAGCTCGTACGTGTGCCAGGACGGCCCCGTCTACCACTATCCCGATCTCAAGGGTCTGCAGGAGGCGTTGTGATGGCGAAACCGCGCGTCGGCATCTTCGACTTCACCGGCTGCGAGGGGTGCGAGCTGAACCAGCTCAACTTCGAGGACCAGCTGCTGGACATCCTCGGGCATGTGGACATCGTCGAGTGGCGCGAAGCCATGGACGGCCAGGTGGACGAGCTGGACATCGCGTTCGTCGAGGGCTCGCTCTCGACGCCGGAGTGCATCACACGGATCCACGAGATCCGGCGCAAGTCCAAGGTATTGGTGGCCCTGGGTGCCTGCGCGGTGCAGGGGGGCGTGAACGCGATGAAGAACACCAGGCCCATCGAGGAGGTGCGCGAAGAGGTCTACGGAGATCAGAAGTACCTCTTCCCGACCCTGCCGGCGCTGCCGCTGAGCGCGGTGGTGAAGGTGGACTTCGCGGTGCGCGGCTGTCCCATGACCCAGATCGAATTCCTGAAGGTCTTCACCTCGCTGGTGATGGGCAAGGCGCCCATCGAACCTGACAGCGCCGTGTGCGTGGAGTGCAAGCTGAAGGAAAACGAGTGCGTGGTGGACAAAGGCATGATCTGTCTGGGACCGATCACCCGGATGGGGTGCGGCGCCCGCTGCCCGACCTTCGGCCAGTACTGCAATGGTTGCCGAGGCCTCGTCTCGGCGCCGAACATCGAGGGCATGCAGGAGATCCTGGTGGAGAAGGGCCTGGCGATGGACGAGGCCTGGAAGCGGTTGCAGCTCTACAACGCCAATCAGCTCGAGGGGGTCCAGCGATGAGCACCGATCTCGACATCAAGGTCCACCACCTCACGCGGGTGGAGGGCCACGGCAACATCGTCGTGAACATGAAGCAGGGCGTGCTGGAAAAGGCCCGACTCGAGATCGTCGAGGCGCCCCGCTACTTCGAGGCCATGCTCAAGGGGCGCAGCTTTCACGAGGCGGCCATCATCACCTCGCGGATCTGCGGCATCTGTTCTCTCGGTCATCAGATCACCTCGCTCAAGGCGACTGAACAGGCCCTGGGCCTCGAGGTGAGCGAGCAGACGGTGCTGCTGCGTAAGCTCCTGATCCACGGGGCCACGCTGCAGTCCAACGTGCTGCACGCCTATTTCCTGGCCGCGCCCGATTTCCTGGGTGTGGGTTCGGTGTTTCCACTGGTGGGGTCTCATCCCGAGATCGTGAAACGGGCGCTGCGCATGAAGCGTCTGGCCAACGACATCGGCGACGTGGTGTCGGGCCGGGCCGTGCATCCCATCACACCGGTGCCCGGCGGTTTCACGCGGATTCCTACCGAGAAGGAGTTGTTGGAGATCCGGCGCCGGCTGATCGAGGACATGGTGCCCGATTATCTCGCCACCGTGGATACTCTGCAGGCCCTGGCCGAAGCCATTCCTGACTTCACGCGTGAGACCGAGTACATCTCCCTGCGCAGCGACCACGACTATGCCCTGTACGACGGCGACATCTGCTCGACCGACGCCGGTCGGGTGGACACCGCCGATTACTTGGGCATGACCAACGAATTCATCGTGCCCCACAGCACCTCGAAGCACTGCAAGGTCAGCCGGTCGTCGTATATGGTGGGAGCCCTGGCCCGCTGGAACAACAACCACGACAAGCTGTGCGACACGGCCCTGAATGCGGCAGGGGCTCTGGGCCTCGAGCCGAACTGCCACAACCCGTACATGAACACGATCGCCCAGGTGGTCGAGGCCGGGCACTGCGCCATGGACTCGGTGGCGATCATCGACCGCCTGCTGGACGACGGCCTCAAGAACGAGCGTCCCAACCAGGAGCCGACGCGCTACGGTACGGGCATCGGCGCCACCGAGGTGCCGCGGGGCGTGCTGTACCACGAATACACGTACGATCGCCAGGGCCGGGTGGCGGCGGCCAACTGCATCATCCCGACGGGTCAGAACCTGGCGAACATCGACGACGACATGAAGGCGTTGGTGCCCGAAATCATCGACAGGTCCAAGCAGGACATCACGTTGATGCTCGAGATGCTTGTGCGGGCCTACGACCCGTGCATCTCCTGCTCGGTTCACATGCTCGACGTGCAGTTCAAGGAGTAGCCCGATGAAGGTGATCGCCGTGGGCAACCCGCTTTACGGGGACGACGGGGTCGGGGCGGCCGTTCTGGCTCGGATCGAGCGGGAACATCTGTTGCCCGACGCCGTGCTCGTCGACGTGCACACCGACGCCCTGGCGGTGATCGATCACTTCACACCGGACGGACTTCATGTCATCATCGACGCGGCCAAGATGGGCGAACAGCCCGGTCGCGTCGTTCGCTTCACTCCCGACGAGGTGCGTCTGCGCATCAAGTGGGATCACCTGTCGTTGCACGGATTCGGTCTGGCCGAGACCTTCGCCATGGCGGAGTCGATCGGCGAGATGCCCGAGCGCGTGGTGATCATCGGAGTGGAACCCGAGACGATTCAAATCGATCGGGGACTGTCCGACGCTGTGGCGTCGGCGATCCCCGAAGTGATCGCGACCATTCTAGCGGAGGTTCAGCGCGATGCCGCAGAGGACCATCCTCGTCATTGACGACGATATCGATCTGGTGGAGATCATCCGTGTGACCCTTGAGAACGAGGGTTATGGCGTCATCGATGCCCAGAGCGGCGCCAGGGGGCTCGAACTGGCGCGGGAGATGACTCCCGACCTGATCATCCTCGATGTGATGATGGGGCAGGTGGACGAGGGCTTCCAGGTGGCCTACGAACTGCGCAAGGGCGACAGCACGCGGGACATCCCGATCATCATGCTCACGGCGGTGGCCGACCAGACGGGGTTCGCCTTCGACCCCGGCAAGGATTCGGACTTCCTGCCGGTCAACGAGTTCGTGGAGAAGCCCATCAGTCCGCGCCAGCTCATCGACAAGATTCGCAAGCATCTGCCTACGGAGGTCTGATGGCACCTGGAGTCCCGCAGGGTGAACGGATCGCCGCGGTCTCGGCCCAGTTCGTGTCCGCTGCGAGCCTGCGTGTACGCTCAGATTGGTTCAACAAGCTGCGCTGGGGCGCGGCTCTCGGCGTGCTCGTGGGCAGCGCCGCCGCCGGACTGTTCAGCGCTTCCGCACCGTTGATCGTGCCCCTGGTGGCCATCGGCGTCCTGCTGCTGCTGCTCAACGCCGGCTACGTGATCCGCAACCGGCGCATCCGCCCCCGCGACATCGTGGCGGAGCTGCGTCTGGTGAAGATGCAGATGGTGGCCGACCTAGTGCTGCTCACCGCGGTCCTCCACTTCACCGGCGGTGTGGAAAATCCCTTCCAGTTCATCTACATCGTCCACGTGATCATCGCGAGCCTGCTGTTCAAGGGGCGCGAGATCTTCCAGATCGCCTGGCTCGCCATCGGGCTGTTCACGCTGATGGTCCTCGGCGAGCATCTAGGCCCGCTGCATCATCACCACCTGCTGAGCGCCAGCGACCTCACCCATGAGCTGCCCTACATGCTGATGTCCCTGGGCTCGGTCTGGTTGGTGCTGTTGACGAGCGCCTACATCGGCGCCTCGATCATGCACCACAACCGCTCGATCAAGGACGAGCTGGTGGACCGCCAGGGCGGCCTGGTCGAGGCGGGCAAGGCCCAGCTCGACTTCTTCCGCTTCGTGACCCACGAGGTCAAGTCGCCCATCGTGACGGCCCAAAGCGCCGTCGAGGCGGCCCGGGAACTGCTTGAAGAGGGTGCCGAACCCGTGGTCAGGGACATGCTCGACCGCGCCGTGCGGCGCTTGACGCAGGCCCTCGGCATTGTTCGCGATCTTGCGGACCTGACCCAGGGACGCATGGCCGCCGCGCCCCATTGGACCGACGTGGACCTGGCGCTGATCGTTGCCAGGACCCTGGAACAGCAGCAGGAATCCATGGCTGCCCGCGGTCTGACCCTCGAGGCCGATCTGCCCACGGCGCCCCTGACGGTTTACGGCGACGAGGGGATGATCGAGAAGGTGGTCGTGAATCTGTTGAACAACGCCGTGCGCTACAACCGCGACGGCGGATCGGTGTCGGTGACGCTGGTTCCGACCGGAGACGGCGTACGGTTCGCGGTGGCCGATACGGGCATCGGCATCGCCGGCGATGATCTGGAACGTATCTTCGACGAATTCTACAGGGCTCCGGAAGCTCGGGAGATGACCAACGTCGGTACCGGGCTCGGGCTCCCCATCGTCAGGCGGTTTCTCCAGCAGATGGGCGGTGCCGTGGAGGTCACCAGCACGCCGGGTCAAGGCTCGCTCTTCACCGTGACACTGCCGAAGAAACACGGAGCGAGGTAGGAAGTGGGGATGATGACCGAACGGATCAAGTGCGGCGGCCTGATCGAACGCACGGACCTGTGCCTGGTGGAGGTGCAGGGCTATGCCTGGCGCCCCGGACATTCCTGCGGCATCCTCTCCAAATTTGCCGATGCGGGCATTCCCCTGGCCTTCTTGAACATCAGCAACGACGGCGGCAAACGGAAGATCATGACCTTCTGTCTGGCCCGAGACTGCGCCGCCTTGGTGCCGAATCTTCTTCTGGAGGTCGAGCAGGAGTACGAACCCGAGAGCGTCCACGCCGAGCACGGCATGGCGATCATCACCCTTTATGGTCCCCACTTCTACGAACGGGTGGCCCTGGCCAGCGAGGTTTACACCTGCCTGTGCGAAGCCGGCATCGATGCCCAGGCTGTGGGCTCCTCGGTCAACAGCATCTCTCTGGTGATCCGCCATGGCGAAAGCGCTTCCACGCGCCGAGCTCTCGCCACGCGTTTCGAGTGGCCCGAATAGGGCGTCCCCGTTAGAATGACCGGAACGGACCCGGGAACCCGGGCCGAGGTCGTTCACTCCGGGAGATCGCTCATGCCGCGTGCCCTTTTCGTTTCCATCGTTTTTGCGGCGGTGATCACCGTCGTTGCCGCACCCCGCACCGAAGCTCGTCCCGGTCATCGGCCCCGCGTTGCGGATCATGTCGATCTGGACCGCTTCATGGGGACCTGGATCGAGATCGCCCGCATTCCCACCAAGCACCAGAAGTCGTGTTCATGCTGCGCGACGGCCACGTACGGCCTGCGCGAGGACGGCAGGATCGACATCGTCAACGAGTGCATCGAAGCGGATGGATCGATCCAGTCTGCCAGAGCCGAAGCGGTCGTTTCGCCGGGCAGCAACGCCCGCTGGCGGGCCACCTACTTCAAGATCCTCGGGCTGAGCGTGGGCAAGGGCGACTATTGGATCCTCGGAGTGGATGATGACTACACCTGGGCCGTCGTGGGCGATCCGGACCGCAAATACGGTTGGATTCTGGCTAGGGAGCCCGCATTGACGACCGACCAACGCGAGATCGTGGACGCCCTGCTCATCGATCGAGGTTACAATCCCGCAGACTTCATACCCACGCCCCAACAGGAGGAGACGCCATGAGCGACGGCCGCGTAACAGTGGGAACCTACCCGACCGAGTTGGAGGCCGAGATCGATCGCGGGCGTCTGCGGTCGGCCGGGGTCGAGGCGGTCATCGTGAAGGACGACTGCGGCGGCATGCGTCCTCACCTGGCTTATACATTGGGTGTGAAGCTCAAAATCGCGTCCGCCGACGAGACGAAAGCCCGCGAAGTCCTCGGCGAAGGCGAGACGGTCACTCCCGAGCCTTGGACCTGTGTCTGCGGAGAGGATATCGAAGCGGGCTTCGACGCCTGCTGGAAGTGCGGGGCGGTGCGTTCCGAAGAGGGGCCATGACCCTATCCTTCCGCGACATGTCCTCGATGTCGAGCAGGGATACCTTCGAGCCCCGTTGCGACGATCTGCCCACGATGCTCCAGCCGCACATCGAGACGGTCCTCGTCACCGGCGCCTCGGGATACATCGGCGGCCGTCTGGTGCCTGAGTTGGTCGCTCGGGGGTATCGGGTGCGGGCCATGGTACGAGGACCGGAGACCGGAGATCTCGTTTCTTGGCCCGAGGTCGAAGTTGTCACGGCCGACGCCCTTCATCGTGAGTCCCTCGACCGCGCCTTGGTCGGCGTCACGGTGGCCTATTATCTCATCCACTCCATGGTGCTCGGTCCCGAAGAATTCGCCCGCGCCGATCTGCAGTCCGCCCGCAACTTCCGCGAGGCCGCCCAGGACGCCGGTGTCGAGCGGATCATCTATCTCGGCGGTTTGGGGGAGCAGCGGCGCGGTTTGTCGCACCATCTCGAAAGCCGCCAACAGGTGGCCGAAGTGCTTGCCGACGGCTCGGTGCCGTGCACGATCCTGCGGGCGTCGATCATCATCGGTTCAGGCAGTGCCTCGTTCGAGATCATCAAGGGTTTGATCGACAGACTGCCTGTGATTCCTTTCCCCACCTGGGCCGACAATCTGAGCCAACCCATCGGGATCCGCGACGTCGTGAAGTACCTGGTCGGGGTGATGGAGTTGCCCTCGGAGGGAGACCGGACCTTCGACATCGGCGGCCTCGAGGTGTTGACCTACCGGCAAATGATGATCGAGCTGGCGTCGGTCCTCGGCAAGCGCACGCGGTTCGTACGCGTGCCCATCCACGGCACCCGCTTGGTGGCCTACGCCATCAGCCTGCTGACGCCCGTGCCGGCGCCCATTTCGATGTGTCTGACCGGCGGGCTGAAAGTCGACACGATCTGCAGCCGCAACGCGATCCAGACCCTCATTCCCTTCCAACCGATCTCGTACCGCGAGGCTCTCGTCCGCGCTCTGAGCCGCGAGGAGCAGGACCGCGTGGCGACCCGTTGGTCCGACGCCTATCCGCCGGCTCACGAATTGAGCATCAAGCTGCATCAGTTGCGGCGTCCTCCCCGGTATCGGGCGGCGTATGAACGGGAGACGGAGCGTTCGGCGTCGGCGCTTTTCACGGCGATCATGCGCATCGGCGGCCGCGAGGGCTGGTTCGACGCCAACTGGATGTGGCGACTGCGCGGCGCCTTCGACCGCATGATCTTCGGGGTCGGGGCTGCCCGCGGGCGGCGCAGCGCCAGTGAGCTGCGGATCGGCGACGTGATCGACTTCTGGCGGGTGGAGGATCTGCAGCCGGAGCGGCGCCTGCTGCTGAGGTCGGAGATGAGGATGCCGGGGCGGGCGTGGCTGGAGTTCACGGTGGAAGATCTTGGCACGAAACGTCGGTTAGGAATCACGGCCCATTATGCTACGCGCAGCGTGAACGGGCGGGCCTATTGGCGGTTCTTCGAACCGTTCCACTGGTACATCTTCGCGCGGTTGCTGCGGCAGATTGAGAGGCGGAGCCGCTGAACGATTCCGGCTCTCGTTCCAACGGACCTGGACGCATCGGCCTCAGCAGATCCTCGGCAGCTGTTCCCCCACCGGCATGTCCACGATCCGTTCGGTCCCGAGAGCCGTGCACAAACTCACGATGCCCGGATGCGCGGCGCTCACTTCACCGATGATCGTCGCCTCGCGACCGATCTCGTGGTTGCGCAGAGCCACCACTGCCGCAGCGGCTTCGTCGGCCGGCACGACCGCCACGAGCTTGCCCTCGTTCGCCACGTACAGCGGGTCGATGCCCAGCACTTCGCAGGCTCCCCGCACGTCGTCGCGCACCGGCACGGCGTCGTGTTCGATCCTGATGCCCACCTGCGAGGATCGTGCGAACTCGTTGAGCGTCGTCGCCACGCCGCCGCGGGTCGGATCGCGCAGGGCCCGCAGTCCGGGGCAGGTGTCGAGCAGGGCGGCGACCAGCCCGTGCAGCGGCGCCGTGTCGCTGGCGATGCGTGTGCGGAACGACAGGCCCTCGCGGGCGGTCATCACCGCCATGCCGTGGTCGGCGGCGGTTCCCGAGAGGATCACCTTGTCGCCGGCTTGCAGGTTCGACGCTGAGAGCGCCACGCCATCGCGCACCACGCCCACGCCCGAGGTGTTGATGAAGATCCGGTCGCAGGACCCGCGGTCGACGACCTTCGTGTCGCCGGTCACCACCTTGACGCCGGCCCGCGCCGCAGCGGCTTCCATCGAGCAGAGGATCCGGTGAAAGTCTTCGAGGGGGAGTCCCTCTTCGAGCACGAACCCCACGCTTAGGTACAGCGGCACCGCGCCCGCCATGGCCACGTCGTTGACGGTGCCGTTGATCGCCAGGTCGCCGATATCGCCGCCCGGAAAGAAGATGGGGTCGACCACGAAGGTGTCGGTGGAGAACGCCACGCGTCCCGGCGGCAGGTCGAGCACGGCCTGGTCTTCGAGCTTGTCGAGGTCGGGATTGGTGAACCGCGGTACGATGAACCGGTCGATGAGCTCCGCCGACAGCCGCCCGCCCGCGCCGTGGGCCAGCTGGACCGTGTCATGGCTGGTCAGAGGCATGGGGCAGGCCATCTGCGAAAAATCGGGACGGTCGCTCATCGTCCGATCCTCTGGTAGCGGTGGTACGCGGCGCAGGCGCCTTCGCTCGACACCATCGTCGCGCCCAGGGGCGAGGTGGGGGTGCACTCCTTGCCGAACGCGGGGCACTCCGGCGGCTTGCGCAGCCCCTGCAGGATCTCCCCGGCGATGCACACGGCGGGCTCCTCGGTTTTGATGTCCGTGACCTCGAATTTCTTCTCGGCGTCGTAGGCCGCCAGCTCGTCGCGGATGCGCAGACCGCTGCCGGGGATCGTGCCGATGCCCCGCCATTTGCGGTCGCACACCTCGTAGACCTCGTCCACCACGGCGCGGGCGGCGGGGTTGCCTTGTGCGCGCACGACACGCAGGTACTGGTTGGCCACCCCCGGTTCGCCGCTCTCGAGCAGTTCGACCGTCTTGAGGATGCCCTGGAGGATGTCCACCGGCTCGAACCCCGTCGGCACGATGGGCACGCCGTACTTCTCGGCGATGGGTTCGTACTCCTCCCAACCCATGATCGAGCATACGTGGCCTGCGGCGAGGAAGCCCTGCACTTGGTTACGGGGCGAGGAGAGGATGACCTCCATGGCCGGCGGCACCAGCACGTGGCTGACGATCTCGCTGAAGTTGGTCAGGCCCTCGGCCGCGGCCTGCTTCAGGGCCATGGCGTTGCCCGGAGCGGTGGTCTCGAAGCCCACGGCCAGGAACACCACCTCGCGGTCGGGATGCTCGCGCGCCAGCTTCAGCGATTCCAGGGGGGAGTAGACCATGCGCACGTCGCCGCCGCGGGATTTTACGCGGAACAGGTCGTCGCGGGAGCCGGGCACCCGCAGCATGTCGCCGAAGGAGGTGAAGATCACCCCGGGACGGGCGGCGATGGCCAGGGCGCGGTCGATGGTCTCCAGGGGCGTCACGCAGACCGGACACCCCGGTCCGTGGACCAGGGTGATCTCCGGCGGCAGGGCCTGGTCGATGCCGTGACGCATGATGCTGTGGGTCTGGCCGCCGCAGATCTCCATGATCGTCCAGGGCCGGGTGACGGTACGGCGGATCTCGGCGAGCAGGGCGCGGGCGAGGGCGGGGTCGCGGTATTCGTCGAGGTGCTTCACCTGGTGTTCCCGTCAGGTTTGCGGTCCGCATCGATATGAGCGTTCAATTCGGTCAACGTTTCGAGCGTCGCCCGCGCCTCCTCCTCGTTCAGCGTCTGCAGCGCGAACCCCGCATGCACGATCACGTACTCGCCTACCTGCGCCTCGGGGGTGTACTCGAGGCAGGCCGAGTTCTCGGTGCCGGCGTAGTCGATCCGGGCCATCTTCAGCCCGTTCTCCTGGTAGATTTCAAGCACTTTGCCGGGAACGGCCAGACACATGATGATTCCTCCTGTGTGCTCGATCTCAGAGCGATGCTCTGGCGATCACGGCCTGGCCCAGCGCCAGCCCGCCGTCGTTGGGGGACAGCTGAATCGGACGATGGACAACAAGCCCCCATCTCGTCAAGCCTTCCGACACCAGCGTCAGCAGGATCTCGTTCTGGAACGACCCGCCGCCGAGCACGATGTCCCGGAGCCCCTCGCGACGGGCGATCGAGGCCGTCGCCTCGACCAGGAGATCGGCCAGGGAGCGGTGGAAGGCCGCGGCGAAGGCATGCGAATTTGATGGAATGTCCCGTAGGTGCGTGGATCCACTCACCAGCGGTATAGAACGTAAAATCAAGAGCTCGCCGACCTGATCGATCACGACCGGAACGGACGGCGCGCCGCGGGCCTCCTCCAAGGTCGTCAAGGCCGTGAACTGCACGGCCGCCTGGGCCTCGTACCCCACCTCGCTCCAGCGTCCCGTCAGGGCCGCCGCCGCGTCGAAGAGCCGGCCGCAGCTGCTGGTCCGGGGCGTGTTGACGCCTTTGGCGATCATCTCGAGCACCGCGCCGACGGGTCTGTCCCGGAGCCAGGGCAGGTCGGGCAGATCGTCCCCGTGGATCGCCTGGAGCAGGCCGACCGCCGTGCGCCATGGCGCCCTCACCGCGGCGTCGCCGCCGGGTAGGGGGAGGGGCTCGAGGCAGCCGAGGCGGCGATAGCCGGCGGCGTCGCCGGCGAGGATCTCGCCGCCCCAGATCGTGCCGTCGTCTCCGTAACCCGTGCCGTCGAGGATCAGGCCCACGACGGGTCCGTCGAGCCCGTGCTCGGCCATGGTCGCGACCATATGGGCGTGGTGATGCTGCACTTCGACCAGGGGCAATCCGCGCCGCGCGGCTTCTTCCCGCGCCCACCGCGAGGAGAGATAGCCGGGGTGGCGGTCGCAGGCGAGGGCTTCGGGCTCGCACTCGAGCAACGCGGTCAGGGTACGCACCGTCTCCCGGAAGAAGTCGTGGGTCGCCAGATTTTCCAGGTCGCCCACGTGGGGCGACAGGAAGCAACGGTCCCCCTTGAGCAGCCCGACCGCATTCTTCAGCTCGGCCCCCGCCGCTAGGACCGTCGGCCCCGGGGCGCGGGAACCGCGCACGACGACCGGCAGCGGTGCGAAGCCCCGACTGCGCCGGAAGAAGAGCGGCCCGTCGTCGAGGCACTGCACGACGGAGTCGTCGGCCCGGCGCAGGATGCCGCGGTCGTGCAGCAGCCAGGCGTCGGCGATGCCGGCCAAGCGGGCGAGGGCCTCGTCGTTCTCGAGGCAGATGGGCTCGTCGCCGGCGTTGCCGCTGGTCATCACCAGGCAGCCGACGCCGTGGGGGGCGAGGGCGTCGAACAGCAGGTGGTGCAGGGGCGTGTACGGCAGCATCACGCCCAAGCGGCGATGGCCGGGGGCGACGGCGGCGGCGAGGCGGTCGTTCTGCCTGGCGACCAGCACGATGGGCGCCTCGGGCGATCTCAGGGCAGCGATCTCGTCGTCGGTGGGCGCCGCCAACTCCCGGATACCGTCGAGGTCCGCCACCATCACCGCCAGCGGCTTGGCCTCCCGCCCCTTGCGCACCCGCAGCCGCACGACGGCGGCCTCGTCGTCGGCGCGTACGGCCAGATGGAAGCCGCCGAGGCCCTTGATCGCCAGGATGCGGCCGTCGGCCAGCAGCCGGGCCGCGGCCTCGAGCGGCGGGCCGGCGTCAGCGATCCCGTCGCCTTCGAGCCAGACCCGCGGTCCGCAGTCGGCGCAGGCGTTGGGCTGGGCATGGAAGCGGCGGTCGCGAGGATCCTCGTACTCGGCCCGGCACCGCTCGCACATCGTGAACGGCGCCATGGAGGTGAACGCCCGGTCGTAGGGAATGCGGTCGATGATCGTCCAGCGCGGCCCGCAGTGGGTGCAGTTGATGAAGGGGTAGCTGCAGCGGCGGTCGTCGGGATCGCGGATTTCGCCCAGGCAGTCGGCGCAGACGGCGGCGTCGGCGGGCACGAGGGTGGAGGTGCCGGGGGAGTCCTCGCTGGGCAGGATCGCGAAGTCCGCTCTGCCGTCGGGAGGGAGCAACGATTCGGTCACCGAGACGATACGGGCCAGGGGCGGCGCGTCGCCTTCCAGACGCCTGCGGAACGCATCGAGTGCGTCCTGCGGTCCCTCGACCTCCACGAACACGCCCGCGCTGCTGTTGCTCACCCAGCCCGACAGTCCGAGGGACTCGGCCAGGTTGAAGACGAAGGGCCGGAACCCCACGCCCTGCACCACGCCGTCGA
The DNA here is from genome assembly GCA_937910695.1 of uncultured bacterium. Classification (GTDB taxonomy): domain Bacteria; phylum Krumholzibacteriota; class Krumholzibacteriia; order LZORAL124-64-63; family LZORAL124-64-63; genus CALEMW01. The sequence goes on along the minus strand of CALEMW010000135.1, from coordinate 443 downwards.
CGTGAAGGCGGCGGCGCCCGTTCATGCTACCGCCCGACATCGGCGCGCCGCGCGCGCAGCCACGCGTACCACGCATCCATGCCCTCGCCCTTGGTCGCCGAGAGACGCACGAACTCCAGCCGCGGATTCACGGCCCGGGCATGGGCCTCGCAGGCGTCCACGTCGAAGTCCACGTAGGGCAGCAGGTCGGTCTTGTTGATCAGGCACAGGTCCGCGGCCGCGAACATGGTGGGGTACTTCTGGGGCTTGTCGTCGCCCTCTGTCACGCTGATGATCACGACCTTGGCCGCCTCGCCCAGGTCGAACAGGGCGGGGCAGACCAGGTTGCCCACGTTCTCGATCATCAGCACAGCACCTTCGGCGACTCCGAGATCGCGGGTCGCGCGCTTGATCATCTCGGCGTCGAGGTGGCAGCCGTGGCCCGTGTTGACCTGCAGCACCGG
>CALEMW010000134.1 GCA_937910695.1 uncultured bacterium | reverse complement strand
CCGTCGTGACAAGAGTCGGAAACAGGAAGGAATGCAGATCGCCCTGGCAGATCTTGATCTTGTTGTCCAAGGACTTCGTCCAGCCCTCGGTCGGGCGCCAGAACAGAGGCATGGTCTTGTGCTGGTCCTCGTAAGAGTGGATCTTCGCGACCGGGCACTCCGAGATGTCGGTGAAGCGCTTCATCCACGCCTTGGTGTCCAGGTGCTTCTGAATCTGCTTATGGGTATGGTTCGAGCAGAGGCCGTAGGCCGCCAGCTCGCGTTCCACCCCCGCGTTGGCGTCGATCGAAGAAGAGGCGATCAAACGTTCGCGCCTAGGCTTGGTTTTCCCGTCCTTGCCCTTGCCTTTCTTGGCGGAGTCACGGACAGAATCGATGGGGCGCTTGGGGCCACCTGGGGTCGGAGAGGGCAAGTTTGGCGACTGAGCTGCGAGCATCAGCGCTGCCATCTGAGCCGCGGAGGAGGCGGCGCCGATGCTCGCCAGGGAAGGCATGGCCGTTGGCGAGCCCACAGGGGTGCTGCCGACCGGAAGCAGGGAGAGGCCGGCCATCTGGCCAGAGGGCGAAGCCGCAACGGGAACGGGGAGGAGCCCGTGGTAGACCGGAGGCGGCGCAAAGATCTCCGGGATGCTGGGGAGCCAGAGCGCGTCTGTGCAGTCGGTAGCGGACGCGGCCGGTACGTAGTAAGACTCACCGTTCTCAAAACGGGTATTGTCCACGTGGGCGAACATGTAGAGCTCGGTGAGGCCGTTCGGATTAATCCGCGAGTCGAAGGTAAACGGGACCTCGATGTTCGTCGGCTGTCGCACTAGGACGTAGCCGGAGGGAATGTTCACCGCCATGGGCGAGAAGGCCGAATCCATGCTGATTGGCCTGGGCGTGCCGGGACTGGAGCCGTTCTGGCTGAGCCGGTTGTGCCAGTGGAAGGCCTTGCAGATGGAGCCCGGGTGGTACTCGCGGGCTGCCTCGCGGAAGTCCGTGATGGACCGTTTCAGCTGCCGCCAGGCTGCGGGGCAGGCGGGATGGTCCGCGGGAGGGACTCCCCAGTCTCCAGAGTCGAAAAGCGACTGGATCTTGGGCAGGAAGAATCGCTCCTCGTTGGAGTCGAGGGCATCCGGAGAAGCGCGGAGGCGCTCGAGCTGAGCCACCAGCGCGTCGATTGCCCGGTCCAGGACGCGGGTACGGATGAGCACGAAGGCGGTGCCAGGAGAATGCTCGGAAGCGATGAGCGTGTCGTAGAACTTCTGCATACACGTCCGGAGGCCCTTGCGGACAGTGTGGTCCGCAACTCGGACGGAGTGGAACGAGATTCCTCGAAGAAACGTCTCGGCTGGCCGCCAGAGGTCGTCGAAGCAGCTGCCCGATAGCATGATCGGGCGCTGCGAGGAGGCCTCGTGACCACGAAGGTCACGGGCCGAGAGAGAGTAGCGGGACATGCTGCCTCTGTCGTGATCGACAGAGGGCTGCATCAGGTCGTCGCGCCAGATGATGCGCAACCTTCGGCCGGCCGGGCCCTCTGTCATAGAGAGCGAGGCCTTCATGAACGCCGTGACATAGTCATCGCGGGCGTTCAGGGCGAGAGCCATGGGCTGGAAGGACCCGGCGTAATCAGACGCCGGGCTAACCTTCATCGGTAGGATGTAGGAGTTCAGCATCTTGTCGACCGCCTCGGTAATGGCGGGGTCGAAGAAGATAACTGTTGGCCAGTCGCACAGGGCGGCTGTATCGGCCGGCGTCGCGATCTTGATCCCCATCAAGTTGGCGCCGGATTTGAGCCTTGTAGACGTCGCCTTGAGGCAGGTGGCGACCGCTGGGGTCGTCTCGAGAAGGCGCTTGACCCGAGCAGGGTCGAGGAGCTTACCGTCGAGAATCTGGGCCTCTTGGGCCTGATTTATTTTCTTGCCGTCCGCCTTGGCGGAAGCGGCAGCCGCGGACGGCTCGGGAGTCTTGAACTCCTCCAGGCCCGGAACGGGCTGGGGAGCGTCGGCGCAGAGCGTGCCGAGAGTTGCAGCTCCTTTCTTGACGAGCATCCGGAACCAGGTCGAGGGACCTGTGCCGGACGCAGATGCGTCGATGAACCGGAGTTCAGCGTCCGCCACGAAGGCGTCCGTCTCGGCGGAAGATTCTTGGTCGCCTGTGAAGGCGACCAGCGGGAACGGGAACTTGTTGGGGAGGGCCGGGTCGACCAGCTTGACAGCGAGGACGCGCATGATGGCGCCGAGGGACTCGCGCATCTGGTTGAAGGGATCCGGCTCCCGCCAGAGCTGGCGGAAGAAGAGACCCTTGGACGTCGGCGAGCCGATGAAGAACCGCATAATCGCGGCGTACGCCGCCCGCGCGTGGAGCGGGCAGCCAGCGGCCTCTGTGGAGAGGGCCGCTTCGAGCCAGGAGGGGATGATGCCGATCGCTGCGTCGACCGGCACAACGGCGTCCGTCTCCCAGTCATCGAGGTCGTCAGTGTCGCCCATGTTAGAGGCGGAGACCAGCGGGATGTTGGTGGCCGCGGACGAGGTTGGTGGCGGTGATGACCTGAGGGCGAGCGCCCGCCGAAGCGAGAGAACCCTTGGAAGAGCCCGTGAGGGCGTGACGATCAG
>CALEMW010000133.1 GCA_937910695.1 uncultured bacterium | reverse complement strand
GTGACTCAGTCGCTGGCAACGGCCTACGGCTGGATTATCATCGACACGCCGCCGAATCTCGGCGTTTTGACCCAGAACGCCCTGGTCGCGGCCGACTACGTCGTCATTCCGAGCCAGTGCACAGGATTGGCCATCTCTTCGATGTATCAGATCAGGGAGCTTATCGAGCGGATCCAGGAACGGCAGAACATTTGGCTGCAGACCCTCGGCGTGCTGGTGACCATGAAGGACGGCCGCACCGATCTGCAGAAGGATGTCCTGAAGGAGATGAAGTCTCAGTTCAAGGGTGATATCTTCAAGACCATGATCACCAACAACATCAAGATCGAGGAAGCACCCTCACACTTCAACAGTATCTTCTCATACGATTCCGGCTGCCTCGGGGCTTCGCTCTATCGCGACTGGATCAAGAACGATTTCCTGAAGAAGCACAAGCTTCTCGAAAAGAAAAAGGGCGAGAAGCTCGAAGAGTTGAACGCTGCGAATCTCCAGGCTCAGGACTGACGCACGAAGGGGTTCGCCGCCTTTTCGTGACCAACCGATGTGATGGGACCGTGCCCCGGATGGAGCACGGTTTCGTCGTTTAAGGAATACACATGATTCCTGATGCTCGCCGCGAGTGTCTCGAAATCGCCTCCTCGAAGATCGGTGCGGCCGATGGACTCCAGGAAGATCACATCGCCGACCAGAGCGTGTTTGCCTGCGAGGATCATGACATGTCCCGGGCAATGCCCTGGCACGTGGACGACATCGAGTTGAGAGCCGGCGAAGGGCAGGGGGCCCGAAGCAAGATCGTCGCGGTAGGGTGTTGCGACAGGAGGGAAGCCATAGGAGGCTCGAGTCTCGCTCAGGGTATCGAGCAGGAAGGCATCATCAGGGTGATGGCGCAGGGGGAGGTCCCACTGCCCCTGAATATCCGCTGCAGCAGAAATGTGATCGAAGTGTCCGTGAGTACACAGTAAATAACGAAGACGGCAACCCGTGTGGTCTACGGCACGCAGCAGGCGGTCCCCTTCGTCGCCCGGGTCGATCAGAGCGGCTTCACCGGACGCAGGTGACCAGAGAAGATAGGCGTTCATCATAAGGGGCCCGACGCAGAGAGTGCTCAATCTCCAGTCTTCGTGACCTACAGCAATACCTTCCATGACGATCCTCCAGCATCTCTGAAAAAAGACGGACGGGGAAGGCCCCGTCCGTCTTGTCGCTCAGGCGTACGAGTTACCGGTCGTCTTGGGAAACGTCCTCGTAATACTCGCGGCCCAGGTGCGTGATCAGTTCTTCGCCCATCATCCACCGTAACGTGTTCTTCATCTTCTTCTGCTGGATGAAGAGGTCGTGTTCTGGCTGGAGTCCGGCCGGGGTGACGGGACTCTTCAGGTAGAAGGACAGCCATTCCTGGATGCCGGACATTCCGGCGCGCTTGGCCAGATCCAGGAACAGAGCCAGATCCAGAACGATCGGGGCGGCCAGGATGGAGTCGCGGCAGAGGAAATCGATCTTGATCTGCATGGGCATGCCCATCCAGCCGAAGATGTCGATGTTGTCCCAGCCCTCCTTGTTATCTCCACGGGGCGGATAGTAGTTGATCCGCACTTTGTGGTAGAGGTCGCCGTAGAGGTCGGGGTAGAGCTCGGGCTGCAGGATCGTGTCCAGCACGCTGAGCTTCGACTCCTCCTTCGTCTTGAACGACTCGGGATCGTCGAGGACCTCGCCGTCGCGGTTGCCGAGGATGTTCGTGGAGAACCAGCCGCTCATGCCCAGCATCCGCGCCTTGAACCCAGGAGCGAGGATGGTCTTCATCAGGGTCTGGCCCGTCTTGAAGTCCTTGCCCATGGTCGGGGAGCCCGTCTCCCTGGACAGGTCTTCGAGGGCGGGGAAATCGGCGCTGAGGTTGGGCGCTCCGTTGGCGTAGGGAATGCCCATCTTGATGGCCGCATAGGCGTATATCATGCTGGGGGCGATGGCGGGGTCGTTGTTGCGCAACCCCTCTTCGAAGGCTTCGATCGTCTGATGCACCGCAGACGGTTTCAGGTAGATCTCGGTAGATCCACACCAGACCATCACCAAGCGGTCGCAGCCCTTAGCCTCCTTGAAGGCCTTCATGTCGGCCATCAGCTGTTCGGCGAGCTCCATCTTGTTGGCACCATGCTTGACGTGCGTGCCGTCGAGCTTCTTCACGTAGTAGTTGTCGAAGACCGCCTTCATGGGCTTGATGGCGCTGAGTTCGTCCTTGATTTCATCGAGGAGGTCCTTGGGCAGCACGCCGCACTTGACGGCAGCCTCGTAGACGGAGTCCTCAAAAATGTCCCAACCACCGAACTCGATGTCGGCCAGTTCGGTCAAGGGAACGAAATTCTTGATCAGAGGCTGATGGTTATCCGTACGCTTGCCGAGGCGGATATGGCCGAGCTGGGTAACGCTGCCGATGGGCAAGCGCAGACCTTTACGCGACGCGATGACACCGGCGATGAACGTCGATGCGACGGCCCCCATGCCCGGGGTCAGGATGCCGAGCTTCCCTGCGGCGGGCTTGACGTTGAGGCCCTGTGACATCGTTGTGCTCCTCTCTGAAGTCCCGCTACGGGGCGGGCTTCACATTTCTTTCATGTTGACGGGGGCGGATGCCGAAACTAGCTTGGCCGCGCCCGCGAAAAAACCTGTGGGCGTGAACGAATCACGGCCCGGATCCTGCACGAATAAACCAGGTACGGACCGGAACGCAAGGCTTTTGTGGAGTTGCCCAGTTCGGCGAGAACAGGGAAGGGCAGACACGAGCGCGTTGATTTGTTAAAATGGACAGCGATCTTCGGTGGCAGGAATGGCGATGTCGCCAACAGGCCTCCAGAGGATGTCGCCCAAACACAGGAGAACCCCTTCATGACCACCGCCAAGTGCTCCGTTCCTTATCTGGACCTGAAGGCTCAGATCTCACCCATCCGCGCGGAAATCGATGCCGCCATCGCCGATGTAGTGGACAACACCGCATTTATCCTCGGAGACCGCCTTGCGAACTTCGAGAAGAGCTTTGCGGAGTACTGCGAGACGCCCTTCGCTGTGGGCGTGGATTCGGGCACCCAGGCTCTCCATTTGATCCTCAGGGCCATGGGTATCGGTCCGGGTGATGAAGTCATCACTGTTCCGAACACTTTTATCGCTACTGTCGAAGCGATTATTTACACCGGGGCAACCCCTGTATTTGCGGACGTGAACTCGGACACCTGGTTGATGGACCCGGATAAGTTGGCCGCAGCCATCACTCCAGCAACCAAGGCCATCATTCCTGTTCACCTGTTCGGCCATATGGTGCCTTGGGACGAGATCGTTGCAGTAGCTGGCGACATCCCCATCGTCGAGGATGCCTGTCAGGCCCATGGTGCGCGCTACAAAGGGAGACGGGCCGGATCGCTCGGCCGTGCGGCGGGCTTCAGCTTCTACCCCGGCAAGAATCTCGGCGGGTTCGGCGACGGTGGCGGGTTGACCACAGCTGACGAAGCCATGGTGGAGTTCGTGATGAGCCACCGTCACCACGGCCAGGGCAAGATCAAGAACATGCATGATGCCGTAGGATATACAGGCCGCCTCGACACGCTCCAGGCAGCCATTCTCGCCGTCAAGCTTCCTCATCTCGATACATGGAATGCTGCCCGCCGAGATATCGCGGCCCACTACAGGGCGCGACTTGAGGGCAAAATCCGTATGCCCGCCATCGTGGCTGATACCGAGCCTGTCCATCATATCTTCCCCATCCAGGCCGCTGATCCGGAGGGGTTGATTGCGAAACTTAGGGATGAACAGGTTTATTGCGGGCGGCATTATCCTGTCGCTTGCAACCTGCAACCGGCCCTGAAATCGCATATTGACCCGAAGACATCTTGTCCGATTGGGGAGAGCCTCTGTGAAAACATCGTTTCTCTGCCTATTTTTGCAGAAATGACGCACAACATGGTGGACGTGGTCTGTGATCTTCTGCTATAATCTCTTAATGTCGGGTCGGAATCGTGCCGCACCTGATCCTGGAAGAGGATGGCTCGAGAGGAGTTGAATGAAATCTAGCTAACGCGTTTCCGAGATGAGTAGCAACTTGAGGAAGGACCAGGAGTCCCCACCATGAAGGAAGACGCGGTAGCACTCTCGTCCGTGACCGAGAATGTCGTGTCCCAGGGTCCGACGCTCTACGTCGTGGCCGACACGAACCGTCTCGCCGGACTGCAAGGTAGGATGAAGCGGGCGCTGGACGTCATGCTCAGCCTCCTTGCGCTAGCATTTCTATCTCCGCTTTTGATCACGGTCGTGATCTTCGTCAAGAGGTCCAGCCCAGGACCTGTTCTGTTCGTGCAAGAGCGTATCGGCAAGAACGGAGAACCGTTCCGGTTCTTGAAGTTCCGCACGATGGTGCACAACAGCGACGATGCCATCCATCGCCAGTTCGCTGCCATGTTCATCAACGGAGACGGTCATCAAGAGACGCCTGGGCGTGTCTTCAAAATGAAGAACGACCCTCGGGTGACGACGATCGGCAGGTGGCTCCGCAAGACGTCCATCGACGAGCTGCCCCAGCTGCTTAACATCCTCAAGGGTGAGATGACCATCGTCGGTCCGCGGCCGCCCATCGCCTACGAGCTGGATCACTATCAGCCCTGGCACCACGAACGTCTCCGGGTGACGCCGGGCCTGACCGGGCTCTGGCAAGTCAGCGGACGCAGCAATGTGCCTTTCGAGGAAATGGTCCGTCTCGACATCCATTACATCAATACCTGGACTTTGCTGCAGGATTTGCGGATCATCGCCAAAACGATCCCTGTTGTGTTCCACGGCACTGGAGGGTATTGACCCGAATTGAAGAGTGAGGCTCAAGTCCTCGCCACAGCGAACGATGAATGACAACGGGGTTCGCATCGCATTGAGCGGTGGGCCCCGTTTTGATCGCCTGTTGGTATTCATCTAGCGAAGGAGAGCGCCATGTTGCGGATGGCGGCAATCGGTTGCGGCTACTGGGGACCGAATCTGATTCGGAACTTCAACAATCACCCGGATGTCCAGCTTATCAAGATCTGTGACATGGACGAAAAACGGCGAGTCCACATGGCAGGGCTCTATCCCTCGGTGGAGGTGATCGCCGATCATAACAAGATCATCAATGACGACTCCATCGACGCTGTCGTTGTCGCGACCC
>CALEMW010000132.1 GCA_937910695.1 uncultured bacterium | reverse complement strand
TCCACGACCTGCTGCGGGGTGTCTGCGGTGGCGAGCTGCATCGCCCCTTGAGCAGGGTCATCAGCATCCCCATCCCCATGCCGCCGTCGCCGCCGCCGCCGCTCTGCTCGGGGATCTGTGGAGCGCGGCTCCCGTTGATCTGGTCGGGAGGCATCACGCCGAAGCGCAGCCCCATGGCCTCCATGATCTCGGTGGCGCGCTGGAACATCACGGCGTTCTGCGCCAGAGCACGGAAGGTGAAGCCCATGCTCACGTCCATGTACTCCTGAAGCGTCCTGGCGTCGATCATGGCCGGGGTGCGGTGCAGGGGCTCGCCCTCGCCGCCCATGCCCCTCATGGCCATGGCCTGCCTCTGGAGCGCCATCAGCTCGGCGGCGTTGTTGCCGATCTCGTGGCCGCCACCGCCACCGCCGCCTTCGTCGTCGTTGTCGTCGTCGTACTCGTCTTCGTCCTCGTCGTAGCGGGGGACCGGACGGTATCCCTTCTTGATCGTGCATTGGAAGCTGCCGAACTTGTTGTCGGAGCTGCCGGATTCGCGGAACAGGATGCGGATGATCCCCGTGAAGCCCTCGCCTGGGCTGTCGTTCAGCCGCTCGAGCACGTTGTGCTGGATGGCGTCGGGGGTGGTGTCTTCGGGATCGACCGCGAACTTGCTCTCCTGCTGGGAGGTCGACGTGCCCTTGGCGGACGAGCGGATCTCGATCTGCATCCGAACTTTCTGCTCGGCGGCCTGTTCGAGGTATCGCTTGGCGGCGGCGCGAAACTTGCTGTCGTCTCCCTCGCCGTACAGGTGCTGCTCGTAGATACTCATTCTTCACCTTCCATGTAGTCGTTTGGGGAAATCCAGGTGAGGCCGTGGTCCTCCGCGAAGCGGCGGCGTTCGATCATGTCGTGGGGCTCGAAGAAGCCGGTGGTCATGTAGTTGGCCACATGGGCCGCGCTGGCGACCTTGGGCTGGAGCTGGCCCATGGTGTCGAGCTTGGCCAGCAGGTTCGCCCAGCGAGCGCCCTTCATCGGGTAGGGGTGCAGATGGTAGCTGCCGCTGTTGCCCTCGACCGAGTACGCGGCGTCGAAGCTGGGTAGCCCGATCTTGCCGCCCTCACCGAAGACCCAGTACCGATCCCCGGTGGCCGACCAGCGACTTTTCTCGACGTGGATGGCGCGCACGCCGAAAGGATCGGGGCCGACGTTGATGCAGGCGTCGAACAGGTGGGGGATGGCCATGTAGCCGGCGCTGTCTCCACGGGAGTTGACCTGGAGCACGGACAGCACCCGGTCGTCGTTCTCCTTGGCCCAGTCGAGCATCAGGTGAGCCACGACCAGGGCGTCCATCAGTCCGAAGGCGCTCAGGCTGTCCACCACCACTGGACCTTCGGGGATCAGGGACAAGGCTTCTTTGACCTGAGCGGCGGTCTTCACACGCCGCACCAGGGGGACGGGACGCTCCATGCGGCGGAACATGGCCCCGACAGGCTTCGGGTCCTGCTCGCTGGTGAGCCAGTGGCGTGGCTCGATCATCGTGCAGAGGGTCGATTTTCCGCTGCCTGGAGGCCCGGTGATGGACACCGCTCCCTGGTTCGGCCACGGGAGCAAGTCCCAGGGCGGGTCGTACAGCTTGGCGTCGTTGAAGACCTCGATCCGAGGCTTGGCCTGACCGATCTCGTAGTCCTTTCCCTTGCAAGCTGGGCACTGAATGACCTCTCGGGGCCACGGTGTGCCGCAGTGGTAGCAGTATTTGTCGAGCTGGGTGCCACGCAGTGAAGGATTATCCTTATCGGAAGCCATATTTCGTGTTCACCACCGTGGAGGGTGCGTTTTCATCCTATAGTCGTTTTTCATTGTGTAAAGGCGAACGTGAAAAGACGTGTGTGACCATAG
>CALEMW010000131.1 GCA_937910695.1 uncultured bacterium | reverse complement strand
CCCGCCTTCCCGTTCCGGCGTAATCTTGACTTCGATCACCGCGCTGACTTTGTCGAGGTTGAGCGAGTCCTCGTTCACGATCGCCTGGTATCCCCGGATTACACCGTTCTTTTCATATTCCTGTATCTTGTCCTTAACATCCTTCTCGGACAGTCCGAGCATCTTCGCCAGGTTCGCCGGCGACTCCAGCGCGTTCTCTTTCAGTAATCTCAGCAGTTCGTCCATGATCTGTCTCCAGTGGCCGGTTCCGCGGAATTGCGGGTCCTGCCGTCTGTTTCCGCGGTTACCACCGTGCTACTTATCATGGCGACCGGCTCAAGACAACACCACAATTCGGATGCGTGATCAGAAACGCCCGACACATTGCCCCGATCATACCCGTCCTCGTCCCCGAAAACCGCGCTCCACGTCGAACTTCCGAGGACCAGCCTTCGCCAAAAGGCTACGGCCTGCCACGCGAGGACCTGAAGTTTGGCACCCCCTCCTCATCCCTGTGTCGGCATTTATTCGGCATCGCTCATGCGACAGCCCTCGTATTTGATTTATCGGGGTTCATGTCCGGGCGGCTGCTGAATGCGAGCGGCGAGAAATTACCTGTAGCTGAGAGCATCAGCTCCTGATGCATTTGCTTGATGAGATCCGACGATGTCACGCGGGTGCTATTCTTGCGGACATACCACTTTGGCGGGGTGACCGATGGTGGCCTGGAATGGAACCCGTAGGCTCGAATACCAGCGAGAAGTAATGCCGCGTAGGTGGCAATGCAGACGGCCGGAGCGGCCGAGACGCTTGATGCACTACGGACCTGAGCCTGGCCAGCACCGAAGAGCTGCTTCTCTTCCTTGAAGTTAACCTCGATCCCCCATCTCCAGAAGTAAGCCTGAATCAACTGATCCACCGGCATGTCGGCATCAGTGCAGACAAGGTAAGCAGGCTTGGTGTATAGCCACGGTCCATTCTTTCGTTTCTTGTAACGCAGCGGAGCAATGACGACGACCTGGACGACAGCCTTCTCACCCGCAATATGCCACTTGGCCCGAGGAATGCGCTTATAGCGCACCTTGGTATCCTTTGGGCCGTTGCAGATCGAGAGTTCCTCCCAAGGAACCGTCTTGTCTTTGCGTAGTGCCTCGGGTGTTGGTAACTGCTTTCCGTATGAACGAGGGCGACCGGCCTCCCGACGCTTCGACTGGCGGGGAATACTGCGCAAGTTGATGTCGGTACGTGTTCGTCCAATATATATCGTCTTGGGCGGAAGATGTGGCAACAGAGTGGAGTTGGAGTAATCGCCGTCGCCACATACCCAGATCATCCTCTGTGCATGTGCACCGGAAGCATCGAGATGTTCACGAACCTGTTGAAGCAGTCGGATCGCATGAGCCCCGGGGCTATTGAGTGCTTTGATCTGCTCGTAATGCGCCACATCTTCTTGCGAGGCATCTTTCGCTGGCTTTGGCAGCTTGGGAATCATCTCCATGGCGATCGGTATCATGCGTGAACGCTTCGGATTGGCCGGGTCGGGTACAGCGGCGGACAACTGAATAAAGCGTTGAGACCACATCAGGTTGGTGTGGAACGCCGGTCCAAGAGGATCTCGATACCATCCGGCTGAAGCAACCTTTTGGCCTGTCTTTCTCAAGTGTGAATCATCTACACCGATAACCAATGCCGAACCCTCCGGCAGCAACTCCAGCACGCCATCGAGAATAGGACTGAACACCGCTGCGCTGTCTACATGTTCGCGATAGAGTCTGTATGCCTTGCTCCAATCGTGTTGTTGTCGTCCCAATGTGTTGAGCAGACCGGTTACTGTGCGGCGCTCCTTGCAGAGCAGATGGGCCAACATATGTTGAGCCAGTTCGCCTTGGTGTTCTCCTTCTGCCCCCAGTTCTGCCTGCTCTGCAATAATCGCCAGGACGTGATCGCTCAGCGCGCCCTTTTTTTTTCCAGCGGCGAAGGCGGTGCATCGGGGCGCTGGAGGACCAGCGTTCTTCGATCATGCACAGACCATTCGACTTTCTCCCCTTTGGCGAAATCCATCGCGTGGGATAACCCCGCAGGGAAGTTGACGTAGTACTGCTCGCTCTGCTTGCGGTTGATGCGTTGGACTTTCGTGGCATATGGCATAGTTGATCTCCTTTATGTATCTATACCCATATCTAGACATAGATGCAGAATAAAACAAGGACATTCTTGTTGTGAATACAAGAAAGGCTGCGCCGTTATCTAGTCAGCTGCCAAACTTCAGGAAGCCTATCTCGCTCCCTATTCGCGTGAATTCGCGCGTGCCTCGGCGAAGTCACGCCATCGGCGT
>CALEMW010000130.1 GCA_937910695.1 uncultured bacterium | reverse complement strand
GGACCAGGCCGGGCCGTGCTGCTTGCAGATGAGGCCAGCTCGACAGCCGCACTCCATGCGGAGCCGTTCGCCTCGATCTTCCGAGACGACGGTGTAGATGCAAGGTCGGTAGACGCCCGGTTCGTCGTCGTGACCGATCCGCACCTTGTCGCTGGTGTCGTACATATCGAGCACGGTGGTGGGCACGCCTTCGTGCAGGATCGCCGCCAGGACGAGCACCTTGCTGCCCTTCACCTTGGGAGAGACGCGGCTGGCGGGCGGGGGGATGCCGGGGCCGGCGATGCGGATGCGGGGCATGGTTCAGTCCTTTCGGTCGATCTTCCGATAGACCCTGTGGTGGGTGAGGACGTAGAGCCCGACCCAGTGGGAGTAGTCCCCGTCGATCTCGCAGAGCAGGACTCGGTGGCCTCGGCCACGTCGCTCGATGGTCACAACCTCGAGCTTCCTGTGGTTGACGAAGCAGCCGGTCCACCTGTAGACATCACCGATAGAGACAGTCTTTCCGCCACTCTCGGCCTGTTCGACGCTGTTCGTTGGTTCTCTGGTTTGGCGGGTGGTGGCGATCATGGGGTCAGTCCTCCAACGCAGCCACGAGGTCTGCCTTCTTGATCCTGTTTGCCTCGCTCTTGGTTTTCACGACGCCCATGGCGACAGCGGCAGCGACGATCTCGGACTTCTTCATCAGCGCCCAGTCCGTCATCTTGTCCATCACGGGAATGTCGAACCCAGCCAGGTCCACGCTGAACAGCTCGGAGAAGCTCTCGAACAAGGTCTGATCCACGAACATCATGGCGTCGTCTTCGAGGCAGAACCAGCCTAATGGTCGGCTTGTGTTTTCGTGGTCTTTGATCGGATCGAGGGCGCTTTCCATCCTCGCGCCTTCCTTCACATAGACAGCCGAGCTTCGCTGGGCGACCAGACGGAACGCCTCCTCGAGCGCCGCCTCGTGCTGATCGTTTCCGATGTGCAGCCCGAAGATTACATGATTCTGCATCTTGGGGAGCGGCCTCTCGACCAGTATATGGCGGCGTTCCCAGTGTCCATTGTACTCTCCGACTTTCAGGACGAAGACGAAGGGTCGGATGTCTTCACGACGCAGCGCGAACGAATGCAAGAACCTGGGGATGGTTCCGAACTCGTACTCGGCAGCGCCCATGTAGTCGAGAGTGCAGATGGCATCGAGCACCTTCCAGGCGTCACCAGACAACCCGAGCGCCGCTCCACCGAAGACGTGATGGATCTTCGGGCCTTCCGTTTTGGTGTGTTGGCGTGGAGCCTGCAAGCGTTGCATCAGGTACAGCATGACGATTCAGTCCTGGTTGGTGATGGCCTGATCGACGATCAAGGGGAGCATGGAGACGGCGACCGCCTGCCAGGGCGTCTCACCTTCGAACAGGCTGGTGCCGGCCCTGACGACGAAGCCACCAGGCACCCGCTCCAGTCTCGAGGCCGGGGCGTGCTCAGCCAGGAAGACGACCGCCTGGCGGATGTGGAGCTGGGCGCGCTCCGAGATCGAGCTGCTCACCCGCTCGAGCTGGTTCGCGCTCTCGCTCATCAGCTTCGAGCTTTGTTCGATCTGTGCGAAGGCTTGGACACAACCGGACAGCGAGCCCAGGATCGCCGTCAGCTCGAGGAGGTGCTGCTCGAGCGGGGTGGCGTTGTCGATGAAGGCGATCATCGCCTTTGCCTGCTCGGTCGGGAGTCCGTCGAGGATGGCTTTCTGGAGAGCGTCTTCCATGAGATCAGTCCTTTGGGGTGTTGGTGACCATGGGCTCACCGTTCTTCGACGGTGAGCATCCGGCCAGCCGGGAGTGCCTCGAGCTGGGCGAGGATGGCGTCGGGCTTCTGGTTCAGCAGTTCATCGAGCTGATCGTGCATGGCGCGCAGGGTGTCCCTGGCGCGGGAGAGCGCCCCCCAGGCGTGCTCGCTGTAGGGCAACATGGTGGCACCGTACATGGGAACGCAGCCTCGATGCTTGTGGTGCGTGGCGTATTTGCCCCACTCGATGGGCGTGGTCATCCCCTCGTCGCTGTCCCAGGCTCTCCAGATCGTGGCGACGGTCGGCCTGGCTCTCTCCAGGTGGTCGTTGGGTTTGTGCTTGGTCTGCTCGATGGTCACGGTGGCCCGGTAGACGCGGGCGAGCTGCTCGAAGCCGACGTACACGTCCCGGTGGGGGTCGTCCTCGTCACTGTGTTTGTCGAGGTCCACCCGCTTGACGATGATGATCGGCTCCCACTTCGCCCCCTCGAGCCTGGCGGCCTCGAAGATGGTGCGCCACTTACGCTCGAGCGCCTCGAAGGTCGCGGCCTCGAGCATCCCGGTGACAGGGCAGATCAGCCAGTAGACGGCAGTGGCCGGGCACAAGGCCACGGGCACCGGGTCGTTTGGCCATGATTGGTGTACGATTTGGCCCACAGTCCACTTCTTGGGGATCTTGTCCCGCTGCTTCTTGGGCGGGAGCTGATAGAGATCGTGGTAGCCCATGGGTCAGTCCTGCGGAGCGTTCGCCACGATGGCCACGCCGTCCTTCCACTCGAAGTGAAGCGGGGCACGGCACCAGGGGCAGAAGTCGAGCACGATGCCGCCGTCGCTGGCGCGCTGCTTGACCACCACCAAGCGAAGGGTGGGCTTCCTGGTCATCATGTCCCGGTACTCGATCCGCATGATGCCCCTGGGGGCCGGGCCGAGCACGGACGCCTGGAGCATGACGAAGCAGTAGCCCCTGGGCGAGCAGCGGGTGCGGTACGTCGAGCCGTCGTCCTCGCGGACCTTCACGTCGGGGTCGCTCGAGTCGTCGAGGTCACCCGAGCCGTGGCTCAGGGGTGGGATGCAGCACCCGTCTCGAAGGATGTCTCCTTCTGGAACAGGTGGAGGCGGGAGCCTGTTGTCCGCGTTGGGGTCGTGCGTCTCGCGCAGATCGTACTCGGCACAGGTGCAGCCCTCTCTGGTCGGAGGGTGGTTGCCGCACTCGAGGCCGACAGGGCAGTTGGGGTCGCTCATGGGGATTGCTCCTGATCAGGACGGTGTTGTCTCGTGCCCGAGAAGATCGGCTCTGAGGGTGAGGAAGCGAAGCACGCAGTCGATAGGATTGTCTTCGTTCGAGCTTGGCTGGCTCGGGTCGTTCGGCAAGAAGATCACGGAAGATGCGTGACCGATCATCCACTGCCATCCAGGGACGATCTTGCACGCGGCCTTCATCCAGGTGATCTCCGAGCACGGAGCGTAGGTCCACCCCTTCGACAGGATCTCATGGGTGTTGCTCCCGTAGAAGTCGAGGGGGTTGCTCCAGAGGGTCAGCGATGTCCAATGGATGCTGTTGCCGTCAGGAGGAATCCAGCGACCTTCGCCACCTCCTTCCATCAGCGCCTTCCTGAACTCGACGGGGAGACTCTCGAGGATCGAACGCTGTCCGTAGCTGAGCTGCATGGTCTACTCCTCCCCAGGCTTCGGAGCGGATTCCTTTGCTCGACCAGCCGCCCAGTCTTCGAACCATGCTTCGCGATCCGACTGCACCGGAGGGAGCCCAGCAGGCGGCACACCAGGGGTGCCCTGGACAGAGCCGGTCATGTCCTTCGTGGCCACGTCCTGCCGGTAGTAGAACAGAACGGGATCGGGCTCGCCCCAGCGTGCGAAGTAGGCGTCGAACAGATCGCCCTTGTCTACGTCGGGCAGTACGTCGCTCCGCAGCGGGTTGAGCTTGTCGCCGTAGGCGTCCGCGATCAGGTCGTACATGGGGGTGCCGCCAGGGACCACGTTACCCCTGATCCAGTCGATGAAGCAGACGGGGTCCAGGGGAACATGCTCGAGCGTCAGCAGGCCGTGATGGCGGGTCAGCAGATCGTTCAGCGCCAGATCGTGCCAGACGTACAGGCGCATCGCTTCGCCCCCGTCCACGAACGCGACGTTCAGGAATCGCAGCTTGGCGCTGAAGTTGGCCACCAGCAACGCATAGAACCCACGCCATGTTTTTGGATAGCTGAGCTGGCCCAGGGGCTTGTCGAAGCCCACCGTGCGGAGGCTGTTGGAGAACTCGCGGGAGTCGAGATCGTTCTTGCGTCTCCAGACCCAGTCGTCGATTCGTTGTGTCTTGGTCACGTCTCGTCTCCCTCGAACAGCTTGATCTGTCCTGGTTCTTCGTGTTCTTCGGTCTTGGCGGTCTTGATCACGATGCGGCGGATGGTGGCCTGCACCGCCAGCGGGTTGCGGACCATGGCGAACACCTCGGCCCCCAGCAGCTCGCGCAGCGCGCCACGGAGCCGGTTGCAGGGCTCGCAGGCCAGCACATAGTTCTCGAGGGTGCTGTCGCCGTCGTCCCGACGTGGAACGACGTGATCGAGGGTGGCGCTGTCCATGGTGAGCTTGCGCTGGCACCAGTGGCAACGTGATCCGTCTCGGTTCATCAGCGACCGTCGCTGGCGGACGGATCGTGTCTCGCGCTTCGGCATCTTCTTGGTTTTCTGCACAACGCGAGGATCGGCGTCTGGGTAGTGCGGGTGGTAGGGATCGCTCATGGAGCACCTCGATGCAGCTTCCTCGGCTTCCTGGTCACCAGGCAGGCCGTCACCCTGTCTCCTGGCGCTCCGGTCACCGTGACCTGGACGCGGTCGCCGGGCGCGAGATCCACTGGAGCGTGCGGTCTGTAGTCGATGCTGGTGAGTTCACCATGCCTCTCGACGGTGATCGCGAGCGTGACTGGGTTGCCGGTCCCGTAGACCTCCACCTCGAACAGGGTGAGCGGCTCGGTGATGATGCAGAACATCACCGCTACACACCCTCCCTCGAGGACGATCTGTGGCAAGCCCACTCGGAACAGCTCGTCGTGAGGAGCAGGAGCAGTCCATAGGCTGGCCAAGAAGCAGCTACGGTTGGCGCAGTGCAGCCGCTTGCGCCCCTGGCGAGGCAGACGGTGGCCGCACACGAAGCAGCGGGACCGCTTCTCGAGGTTCCTCTTGCGCTGCACTCTCGTCCAGGCCGCCAAGAAGGTGGCCCGCGAGTAGCGGTGCCCAGGCACGATGCGACCCAGGATTCTTTCGGCTACGCGGAGCTTCATCGGAGTACCTCGATGCCATAAGCTAACAAGGTACGTCCCGTATGCAAGTGGCTACCCCTGGACCTTCCCCAAAAAACGAGGGGCTTTTTTGGTTCTGACGAACGTTTACCATGGCATGGCGTAAATACAGCACCAATTACCGTAATCACCGTGCCCGCGTGTGGTGCGGGAGCCTATAGACTCCCCATTGTAAGCAGTTTTTTCGTACTTTCTGCCAGTTCCGTGGTACGCTTGCCGAAGATTTGGGAATTCTCGAAGCGATAGCGACTACGGAAAGCCCCGAGTATCCTTCATGGTGATACACCCAGGAGACGACATGTCGGACAACCACTATCCTCGGCGCAGAGATGGCTTCCCTGTTGAGCAAAGAATTCTTAACAAAGATCATGGTGGAAGCGGACGAGGCCACACTGCCATGGAGGCGCTCCACTCGAAGAAGGCTCGGCTCATAGGCGGGATTGGCGAGCCAGAGTTTAGCGGGCCGGCGACTACTCTGTCTGACCATTTTGGGAAGACATACCGCTTCTAGTATCGCTTTTGCGATTCGGGGAACAGATGACTCAAGATGATCAACTTGAGTACGCTTGGGCTTTGCCTTCCGCGGCTGAAATCAGCCATCGTCTCCCCACTCGAATTCAGCTCCACATTGATGGCACTTCGGATCTCCTTCCTGCACGACGATACCGCAGACGTGACATCTGTATTCGTCGGACCACTTCTTGATCGCCGCGATGGCGATGGCTGCGGCTCCTACGCCGCCAATCAGAATCAACCACCAGGGAACCTGGGGGGCCTCATCGGGCACGCCGAGTCCATCTGGTTCTGGGGCTGGATTGACTGCCGACATCAGTACCTCGATGATCTCCCACGAGTATACTCGCATCCGCAGCAGGAACCAGATGTCGATAGGCCGATTCAGCGGTTAGATGCCTGTCGTCCCTACGGCAGTTACCCTCGGCGAGAGGACAGGAACTCCTGAATTCGTCGAGGTGAAATCTCTCGCTCTCATCAACGGCGATAGTCACCGTTGATGGCCGAAGCTGGCTTGAGGAGCCCAAAATATTGGGGAAGGTCCAAGCTACCCCCAGGTCGTGCGGCTGTCCTGCTCATGGTCGCTGCTGATCCTCGAGCGGAACGTCTCGAGCCACTCGTAGGCGTCCTGCCAGGCTCGTGGGCCAGTGAACCGCTCTACGCCCGACGTGAACAGGAACACCATGGGGGACTCGTAGACCAGGCTCGCGTCGAGGCTCACCACGATCACTGGCTTGCCGCTGCCCAGGGCGACCCCCTGCTCGACGAAGGCCCCACCGCGCCCGATAGGCAGCGCCAAGATGAGCACGTCGCAGCGGCGCATTCCCTCCATGCAGCCGTCCGCAGCTCGCCGTCGTTCCTCGATGGTGGCGTCCTTTGGCAGCAGATCCTGCGTCCAGTCGTGGGCGTTGACGAAGCCTCGGGCCACCAAGTCGTCCATGATGGTCTTGGCCAGCTCTGCGCGACCGGAGCCGGTGCCCAGGTAGAAGCGGACGCGGGTGGGCATGGGGCTCATCTTCCGTGTCCCAGACTCAGGGCGATGCGTGCCAAGCGGCACAGCTCTTGACACTCGATGGGCTCGACGCCGGCAACACAGGTGTCGTCGTTCGCGGCGTCTTGACAGGCGTCTTCCAGCTTGTCGATCACGATGAGCATCGGGTGTGGCTTCGGAGGCGGGTTGAACCTGGGAGCGAGCTGGGGGTGGTTCTCCACCAACCACTTGGCCTCGGACAGCCCGCAGCCGGTACGAATCCTCAGCTCCTTGATCGCCACGATCTTCTTGTCGGCGTCGATGGCCAGCACGATCTTGATGGTGTCGTCGTCCAGGTGAATAGCCTTGGCGGTTTCGATGAAGTGGAATGGGATCATGGTCTTCTCCGTTGTAGGGCTGTCTCGGTTTCGATCTCGACGATGGCGCGGATACGATCTTCCAGGTCTTCTGGCAGAGCGAGAGCTGGTGCGGCGGCTGGAGCTTCTAGCTGGGCGGTCGCTCGACCGTCCCGCTCCACCACGATGTAGACGGGCACCGGGACCTCGCGCTCCACGATCTCGACGACGGGGGTCGGGACCTTCACGGTGATGATCTTCGGAGGCGGGATCTGCTCGGTACAGACGGTGACCTTCAGGTCTACGACCAAGATCGGATCGCAGTGCGATGTACCATTGAAGGTTTCGTCTGTCTCGAGGAAGGTCACAATCTCGTCTGCCACCTCGGCGGGCGGTCCATTGTATTTCCCAATGTACTTGCGAGCTGACTCGCCTTCCCATAATTTCCTGATTCTTGGACCGTAGTAGGTGGACATTCTCCCGTCGATGGTCAGCTCGATCTCGATGTACTCATAGGGGAGAGCCTCGATCACCTCTCGGATGCGGGCTCGGTTCTTCTCGATAGTGTTTCGAAAACGTCGTTTTTCCCACAGCAAGACGAGCTGGCTCGTCAGGTTGGGGATGCGAGGGGTGCTCCCTTCTGTGATGGCTTCTTCGAGCTTTTGCAGGCTGACGAACAGCTTGTCTCGATCTGCGATGAGCTGTTCCCTGTAGTCGCGCAGGGCCGAGATCATGTCGTAGTCCTTGCTGGACTTGTCCTCGAGCATGGCCAGCTTGATCCGGTCTTCTCTACCGAGAGAATACTTCCAACCGATCAGCAGCCCGATCATGGCTCCAATCCCTGCCGCTGAGACGATGGCGATGGTGACGATCATGACTGAGTCTCCTGCGACCGCTTGCGGCGGCGCTGGCAGTTCTCGACGGTGCAGCGGTGCCAGGGAGACACGTCTCCGGGGCTGGGCTTGCGGCGGGTGTCCTGCTCGGCCAGCAGCGCCTGGGCCTTGTCCAGCTCGGCCAAGGTCAGCTCCACCGCTCGAGCGAAGTCTGGTAGATCCACACCGTACCGCTTGGATCGTTCTTCGAGCCACTCGCGGGCGTCGTGGGGGTTGTCGATCTTCTGGATCATGGGAGCCACCGCCTCCGCTTCACCATGCGCTCTCGCTTCTCGAGCAGCTCCTGGTGGGTCTTGCTCAGGCGGTCGATGTCCACCGGAAACACCTGCATCCAGACGTAGCCTGCGGGCAGATCGTCGACGTTCAGATCGGCGGGTGGCACCACCATCATCTTGTTGTTGCGGGGATCGGTGGGCTCGAGCGGGTTCACCCACCT
Source organism: uncultured bacterium (assembly GCA_937910695.1). Taxonomy (GTDB): domain Bacteria; phylum Krumholzibacteriota; class Krumholzibacteriia; order LZORAL124-64-63; family LZORAL124-64-63; genus CALEMW01. The sequence continues at coordinate 5,936 of CALEMW010000130.1, read as the reverse complement.
TCCCAGCAGCTTCTCCACGTCCAGGCACTCCTGGTAGATCGTCAGCGTGACGGTCAGCTTCTCGCAGGCGTGATCGTCACGCTTCTTCTTCCACTGCTTGTAGGAGTTGTGCAACAGCGGCACGGCCTGTCGAGAGACGAGCGTAGCCACGGAGCCCGTTACCAAGCCGATGATCAAGACTCCGACCATATCGAACGATGTCATGGGGTCACCTTCAGTGCCGCAGCGATGCGGGCGTCGATGTAGTCGTTCAGCTCGCGCTCCAGCTCCACCGCCATGTCGTGGGCCCTGGCGAAGCCGGTTTCGCTCTCGTACTGCTCGGCCTTGGCGTCCAGCCACCACTCGATCCGAGTCAGCAGGGTGATGGAGTCCACCGGCTTGGCGGGCTCGAAGCTCGCGGGGACATCCAGGCGCTTCTCGAGCCGCATGATCCGGACCTTCATCCAGGCGTGCTCGTGATCGATGGGGTGCGCCGAGTGGATGCGCCCGACGGCCCTGGCCACCAGGCCGTCTTCGGTCGTCTCCTCTCCCTCCACCTCGTCCATCATGGCCAGGGTGCGGACGACGGTGGTGCAGACATCGATCCTGGCTCCGGTGATGTTGAAGACGAGCTTTACGGCGCGGTGGATGATGGCTTCGAGATCGTCAGGCATGATCGGTGTCCTCTGGATGGCTATCCAGTTTGCGGCGTTCCCAGGGCGGAAGCTCGGGCTTGGCCCGCTCAACCGCCAGGGTCACCAGCAAGTGGCGGGTGATGCAGGGGTCACAGGCCGCGACATAGTCTCTGAACAGCCGCTGAGACTCGTTCTTCTCGACCTGGGGAGCGTCGTCGGGGGTCTGGTCGATCACATCGATCCGAGCGCGAATCCAACGGGTCAAAGTGGCATTGAACCACAGCACCTCGGGCTCGGTGAGCTGGGCGCGAATCCACTCCCGATCCTGCCGCTGCTCGTCAGTGAGCGGGAGGGTCGGGGTGTACTTGATCTTGTTGCGGGCCATGTCAGTAGAACCTGATGGAGTCGATCACGGGCTTGCAGAAGTAGCTCTTGCTGTCGTCGTCGCGACGGTTGCGGGGGTAGGGCACCTTGTCTACCAGGGTGCCGTCCGACAGCTCCAGGTCCACCTCGACCCGCTTGACGACCTTGCCGACTGGGGTGTCTTCGGTGGCGTAGGGGAAGCTGGGGACCTCCACTCCGTCGATGTAGCAGGCGAGCACCGTGGCCTTGGTGTCCATGTTCGAATCGAGAAACCGATCAGTCGGAATGTAGGTTCCAATCAAGCCTGGTTTGATGTCCGGTCGGTACAGGGGCTTCTTCTTGCGGGCCATGGTTGGTGTCCTCGGTGGTGATGGTGGTGATGGTGGTCACGTCGCGGTGTTCGCCCTGGCCACGTTTGTGGCCTTTGACAGGCACCCTGACGGCGTAGAGGGGGGTCAGGCGGGAGGATGCTCCGAAGCCGAGCACGGGGCGTCCTGCTGGCTTCTTGACCCAGCGGACAGCGGTGTGTTCGTCGCGCCAGTGGGGGCGCTGGTGCCAGGTGGGGCCAGCGGTCTGTTCGCTCTGTGGCCTGGGAGGCGGGAGCACCTTGACCTCGACCATCGTGGCGGGTGGTGGGTCGGTGACGAGCGTGAGCAGCTTGCGCTTGACCAATTTGTCGCTACGCTTCGCACGTCGTTCGGAGCGTTTGCGGCGCTTCTTCTTCATCTTGGTGAGCGGATCGATCACCTTGATCTCGACCGTCCGTTCGTGCATCATGCGGAGCAGGCCAGAGACGAGACGAAAGCCGGTAACCATCAGCTCCGGGTCCACGGTGCCATGCGAGATTGTCCTTGTTTCTTCTTCGGTTGTCCCGCCTGCTATCTCTGCAACCCCAGAGATTACACTGTCCGTACCATATGTATTCGGATCACGAATAAAGATACAGTTCACCCAACCAAGTCTTCTTTTTTCGTTTCGGAACAAGGTCAAATATGCGCCGATCAACTTACCGGACACCTCTGACTCGATGCCCGTTGCGTTCAGATCGAATCTGACGACAACGCATTGAACATAAGCGGCGTCCCAATCGTGTTCATGTCTCGCGTCGAAGTACGATGATGGAACCCATTGGCCGCCAAAATCCGTGACCCATTCATGTTTCAGGGGTTCCTGTGGGACGGACACTATGGTGTCTATCACTGGTGCGCTTATCTCGATGATTTGCTTCTCTGAGCGTTCACCTTGTGCGTGCCATGGTGCAGCAGCGTAGAGCGTAGCGAACATTCTGATCTTCGCGTGGTGTTCTTCAATGCCATTCTCGATTTCATAATCGCGAGCGAACTCCGCTGCCTTGTAGAAAGTGTAGCCAGTTTGATTACACAAGTTGAAGGTCAGATTCAACAGCTTGTCGATGTGGAGACATGGCGGTTCACGATGGAATCTCGGCTTGGAGTCGTTGTCAGCCATCACAGACCTCCCAGCATCCTGAACATACGGCTCATGGCGCGCAGCTTCGGGTGCGCCTGCACTGCCGCCTCCATGGGGTACTCGATCTGCCACAGGCGCTTCGCTCGCTGCTCGAGCAGCCACAACAGGTGCGCCCTGGATCGTTGCAGATCCTGCCACTCGAGCACGGTCAGGCCCAGGGCGGCGGCGGCGGCCTCGCGCTGGCAGTATCGCTCGAACATCCAGGCTCTCGCCTTGGCGTGGCGACGGTCGCGTTCCTCCCTCTCCCGCTTGCGCTCTGCGATGAGCCTGTCCAGGGCGGCGTCTTCCTCGGCTCGCCTGCGCTGCCTGGCCTGCTCCTCGGCTCTCTCCCGCGCCGCTCTCCGCACGGGGGCCTCGGCCTGGCGCTGGGCGCGCAGCTCGGCCTGGCGGTCTTTGCGGAGCTGGCGGCGTTGGTCGCGGGAGGTCATACCGACATGCAAACCATGAATGTCTCTACGTCTTTGACGGTGACATCCGGCATGAAGTCGGGCACGCCGTCCTTCTCGCATCGGGCACGATAGAACTCGAGGAAGCCTTCCGCTGTGTTGTGAAGCGTCTTTCGACACCGCTCCGGATCGTCCATGTACTCGTCGATGAACACGGCTCCAGCGAACGACTCGACGCTGCAACGCATCGAGATCGGAGGGTGGTCCCAGTCCGTTCCTGGCCAGCAGACGCCATCGTCGGCCCAGAAGATGGTGTCTCCATTCCGCTTCAGGACCATGCGAACGGACACCCCATCAAAGGATCGGGCTCGGAACACTCGGTTCTCGATCACTGTCGGACGCTTCATTGTTTCATTCTCCTTGGCCAGATCGCTGACCAGTTCACGGTAGGTCATGGGTCAGTCGTCACAACGGCAGTAGAAGCCTGGGACGCGGATGGCGATGGCGGTGGCGTTCCCGCACTGTTCTTCGCAGGTTGGTCCGGTATAGGTGGCCAGCAGGAAGACGACCCCAGCGGCGAGCATGAGCATGGCGACGGCGCAGCCGATCACGGTGCAGCCTTCGCTGTCAGCGATGCTATTGTTGACGGTGACGTGCTTCGTGGTCGTCTGCTTGCTCGGTTCTTGTTCGCTCACCGTCGCCTCCGGTCGCCCATCATGCGTTCGCGGGCCTTGATGCGCTCTCGGGCCAGCTCGTCGGCCTGCTCACGGGCGGTCTTGGGTGTGCTCGAACCGGCGACACGGGTGATGTCGTCGATGATGCCCTTGGCCTCGCGGGCCTTGCGCTCGTCGTCTCGACGTTGGGCCTCGAAGATCAAGGCCATGGCGGATCTCTTGCTCACAGTTTCCTCCCATCGGAGTCGGTGATGGTGACGGGTCCAGTGGACTCGGGGGTGGTCTTGTCTTCGAACTCGCAGCGGTCGTGCTTGGTCTGGCCTGTGCGGCCCATGCTGATGGGCTCGTGGCAGCAGGAACAGGTTGCCTCTCCGACAGGAGCCCAGTGGATCTTGTGCTGCTTGGAGAAGTCTTCGGCCCAGGTCGTGGGGATGACCACGCCGCCAGCCGACCGGAAGCGGCGTGGAGGCCGCTTGGCCTTGCGCCTGGCGCGGCGGGCGGCCTTGTCCTGGGATGGCTTGCTCATGTGCCCGCCAGCTCGAAGTCGATGGGGAAGGGGAAGCCTTGACCACTGCGTGGCGTCCCCAGCAGGTAGACAGAGCCGCTGTGGGTCGTCACCAGGCGGCGCTCGAGGTCCACCGCCGCGATGGCGCTGGTGTGCTTGTACTCTCCGGTCTTGCCGGGGTTGTCGAACCACAAGAAGCCGCGCCACTTGCCGGTGCGGCTCGACGGCCTGCGCTCGATGAACCAGCGTTCGACGCGGGTGACGCTGACTGGCTTGCCCATGTCCCCTCCCTACAGGTCGTCGGACGCCTGGGACGCCGCCTCGCGCTTGGATTCCGTCTTCCACTGCTGCGTCAACGGGCCGTGGATGAGGATCAAGGAGCTGTCGTTCCGGTGCGCGTACTCGAGCTGCGCGAAGATGGTCCCCATCCAGGTGTAGTCGGGGATGTACTGGTTGTCCTGCACGGGCTTGCCCCAGTGCTCCGTGAGGATGCCGTACAGGGTGCCGCCGTCGTCGATGTCGAACCTGACCATGATCATCATCAGCATGTCCGACCAGCAGGAGTAGGAGACGCTGGTGAGGGGGACCGGGCCGATGTTCAGCTTGGGCTCGATCTCGTTGTAGACCGTGAGCTGCTGGATGCCTTCGCCCTCCGTCCCGACCTTGACGAGCCCGGCGTCCTGGGAGCAGGAGTCACCGAAGTCGTGACCACGGAAGCTGCCTGGAGGGGCGGCGACCGCGAGGGATGCGGCGAACAGGATGGTGGTCAGCATGGTCTATTCCTCCCCGCCATTGACGGCGGCCTTGGGTTCGAAGTCGAACAGATAGTGACCGGAACCGTTCGGCATGGTCACCAGCACGGTGTCTCGGGCGGGCATGTCGTCGCCCGTGTAGTTGCAGGGGCCGGGCCCTTCGCCGCCGACAGCTTCGCGCTGCGCGCCGATCCAGAGCCCGATGCACTTGGTGGCGGCACCGCTCCTGATGCCGACATCGGTCCACTCCTGAATACTGGCGACGTGGCCACAGACCGGGCAGACGAAGCGCCAGTCCATCACGTCAAGGCCGAAGCGGCGGACACCTTCTTCGCGCCAGTCCTCGTAGTTCAGTATTCGCTGTGCCATGTCATTCTCTCCACGTCAGCGGTTCGAAGTTCGCTGGCCGGTCGTACAAGATCGCTACCTTCTCGAACAAGAATCCTGGCCCGACAGACGAGCGGTAGTCGGACAGCGCCTTTCTTCGAGCGGACAGATCGCCCGGAAGCTCCAGGTTGCAGATTTCGCGGAAGAAGCTCTCTTGGGCGCACCAGGACACCCAGGTCTGACCACCATCGTAAGCGTCCCAGACGATTCTCTGTACGGCGCTCCCGACGACGTTCCGAATGGCGCTCTCGACGACGCCCCCGACGACGCTCCCGACGACGTTCCCGACGATGACCTCGACGACGCTCCCGACGGTGCTATCGACGACGTTCCCGACGACGTTCCCGACGATGACCTCGACGGCGTTCCCGACGGTGCTATCGACGGCGATCCTGACGGCGTCCTCGACGGCGCTCCGAACGGCGATCCGGACGGCACTCTCGACGGTGCTCTGGATGGCGATCCGAACGGCGTTCTCGACGGCGCTCTGGATGGCGCTCTCGATGGCGCTCCCTGTGTCGCTTTCGATCAGGAGTTTCGCCATTTCCTGTGGGTTGTTCACCCACAGGATCTCGGGTTCGGCCAGATCAGCGAAGGCGTACATCGCGCGCAGGCTGACCTCGGCCAGTTCGCGGTCGGCGGGTTCGGTGGAGAGGCCGATGGAGATCCAACGCTCGACGTAGGTAGGGATGGCATCCCGCTGGGCGTCAGTGAGGGTGGCGATGGTGGTTTCCACGATCTACTCCTCGCCGTCGTCGGCGGGAGGG
>CALEMW010000129.1 GCA_937910695.1 uncultured bacterium | reverse complement strand
CACCGGGCTCCCTACCGAGACTCTTTGGCCTGGATCGAGGATGAGAGCGTTTCTTGACAGGTGGGCCCCTGTTTGATACCTTCTGCCACTTGCGCATTTGGCGCGTTCCGCGTTCTCGCGGCCTCGAACAGTGACGGAATGTCCAATCACTCGAGAGAGGACCCCCCAGTTGCCGGGATATGGCAACCGGAGACGGTCCTTTGCGCCGTGTCCTCGGAGTGCGAATGGTCGCCCCGGTCGCAACCGGCGGCGGTCCCCAGTTTTGGAGGCAGACGGTGAAGACGTATAGCATGAAGCTCGCCGAGATCGACAAGGAGTGGCTCGTCATCGACGCCACCGGAGTTCCTCTCGGCCGTTTGGCAACGCAGGTATCCTCGGTCCTGCGCGGTAAGCACAAGCCGACGTACACACCCCATCTCGACATGGGCGACAACGTGATTGTGATCAACGCCGCGGACATCGTACTGACCGGACTGAAGTCGGAGAAGAAGACCTACCAGACCTACTCCGGTTACAGCAAGGGCCGCAAGGTCATTCCGATCCAGAAGATGATCGAGAAGCACCCCGAGCACGTGGTGACCCACGCGGTCTGGGGCATGATGCCCAAGGGTAAGCTCGGTCGGAAGCTCATGACGAACCTGCGCGTCTATCAGGGTACGGATCATCCGCACACGGCTCAGAAGCCTCGTGTGTATGATTTGCCCAAGATCAAGTAGATTCAGATTCCACGCCCGCCCTCTCCGGGGTGCGGGAGGAGGTAGAAGTTGGACAAGTTCTATGCAACCGGACGCCGTAAGACCTCCGTGGCCCGCGTCTGGGTGACACCTGGTGGTACGGGACAGATCACGGTCAACAGGAAAACGGCCGCTGAGTACTTCGACGCCACACGCATTCAGGTCATCAACGAGGCGTTCGGCGCTCTGAAAGAAGAGCAGACCTACGACGTCTGGGCTACCGTCCGCGGCGGCGGCGTGACCGGTCAGGCCGGCGCTTTGCGCCACGGCCTCGCTCGGGCTCTCGTGGCTGCCAACGAGGACAACCGCGTCGACATGCGCAAGGCGGGACTCTTGACCCGTGACTCCCGTATGGTCGAGCGCAAGAAGTACGGACAGCCCGGCGCCCGCAAGCGCTTCCAGTTCAGCAAGCGTTGATATCGAGCTGCGGAGCAGCTCGGGAGTGCGCCCGTCAGGGCGCGCTTCCCATCGAATCGCGCAGCGAATCGGGAGTGCGTCATCGAATCGCGCAGTGATTCGGAAGTGCGAGCGCAGCGAGCGCTTCACTTCATAGCCCAAAGCTACCTGGCTGCCCGAACGTTAAGAACCAGGAGGCCTTCACCCCGAACGCCTCCCAATATGCACCCGCCCCGAGACCGCAACGGGTGGCGCCCACGAGGCGTTCGTCGCGGTCTTTGACGGACGGGGAAGCTCCAACCCGAACGAAAGCACGAGAAGACCATGGCCAGTATCGGACTGCGCGACCTGCTCGAAGCAGGCGTCCACTTCGGTCACCAGACCCGCAAGTGGAATCCGAAGATGCGTCCCTACATCTTCATCGCCCGCAACGGCATCTACATCATCGATCTCCAGAAGACGCTCAAGGCCTTGAACAAGGCCGATGCCTTCCTGCGCGGCGTTGCCGCCAAGGGTGGCCACGTGCTCTTCGTCGGGACCAAGAAGCAGGCCAAAGTGGCCGTGCAGGAGCACGCCGACAAGTGCGGCATGCCGTACGTTAACGAGCGCTGGCTGGGCGGCATGCTCACCAACTGGCAGACCATCGGCAAGCGCGTGGGACGTCTCGAAGAGATCGAACAGCTGCGCGCCACTGGTAAGATCGAAGCCTTCTCCAAGAAGGAGCAGCTGCAGATCGGCCGCGAGTACGACAAGCTGAACAAGAACCTTGGCGGCATCCGTTACATGAAGGGTCTGCCTTCGGCGCTCTTCGTCATCGACACCGTCGAAGAAGAGACGGCTGTGCGTGAAGCCAGCAAGCTCGGCATTCCCGTCATCGGCATCGTCGATACCAACAGCGATCCGGCTCTGGTCCAGTTCCCGGTACCGGGCAATGACGACGCCATTCGTGCCATCACCCTCTATGCGACGATGGCCTGCAACGCCATTACAGAGGGACGCAACACTCGCACTGAGGGGCGCGGCGCCAAGGTCGAGGTCCAGGAGAGCAAACCCGTAGCCGCCGCGACCGTCGCTATGGACGACGCCGCCGTTTCGGGAAGCGCCAACGCCGAGTAGGGATCCGACCCGTCCGCGTCTCTTGATGCGGACGGGTTCGTGCGTCCCCGACACCAAGATCAACGTGAACGAACGGCGGACTGAAACCGTCGACGGGAGGAAGACATGGCGATCACTGCGAAAATGGTGGCCGACCTGCGCCAGGCCACGAATGCCGGAATGATGGACTGCAAGAAGGCCCTGACCGAGTGCGATGGCGATTTCGACAAGGCCGCCGACTACCTGCGCACCAAGGGCATCGCCAAGGCAGCCAAGAAGGAAGGCCGCACCACGGCCAACGGCCTGGTGGAAAGCTACATCCATCCGGGGGGCCAGGTGGGCGTGTTGGTCGAGATCAACTGCGAGACCGATTTCGTGGCCCGGACCGACGAGTTCAAGTCCTTCGTTCACGACGTCGCCATGCATATCGCCGCGACCAACCCCCAGGCCCTCGACCGTGATTCCGTCGACGCCTCCCTCGTCGAGAAGGAAGCCGAGATCTACCGGGCCCAGATGGTCGAAGAGGGCAAGCCGGACAACATCATTGACAAAATCGTGCAGGGTAAAGTAGATAAGTTCTACGCCGAGGTCTGCTTGCTCGAACAGACTTACGTGAAGGACTCGGACTTGACCATCCAGCAGTTCGTTCAGTCCAAGATCGGATCGTTGGGTGAGAACATGGCGATCAAGCGGTTCTGCCGCTTCCAGATCGGCGGCTAGTCGAGACCGGGGTCCGGACTCGCTGGGTCCGGACCTCCATCGATACGCACCGCCTTCGTCCCCGCCGGCGGTCGGCGGGGATTTTTTTCATCTGCGACGGACGTGATGGAGGATCGACGTGGCCACCACCCGCTACTCCCGCATCCTGCTGAAGCTGAGCGGCGAAGCCCTCGCTTCCGGTGAGGATCCCTTCGGCCACGACAATCTGACCAATCTTTCCCACACCCTCCGTGAGGCCGTCGACGACGGCGTACAGATCGGTGTGGTTGTGGGCGCCGGCAACCTCTTTCGGGCCCGATCGGCGAACCTCGGTGTGATGAACCGCGTGACCGCGGATCATGTGGGCATGATGGCCACCATGATGAACGCCTCGGTCCTGAGGGACTACCTGCGCGCCGAAGGGACACGGGCGGTCATCCTCTCACCCCAGGCCTATCCGCCCCTCTCGCGCGCCTTCTCGCGTGACATCGCGCTCCCTTTGCTGCAGGATCGGACGATCTTGATTTTTGGAGGCGGCACGGGCAACCCCTACTTCACCACCGACAGCGCTGCGGCGCTGCGTGCCCTGGAGATTCAGGCCGACGTGCTGCTCAAGGGTACGCAGGTAGATGGGGTATACGACAAGGACCCCCACCTGCACGACGACGCCTGTCGGTTCGACCACCTCACATATGCCGAGGTCATCGACCGCAGACTGCGCGTCATGGACCTTACGGCGGTGGCGCTCTGCGAGGAGAACTCACTGCCCATCGAGGTGTTCGACATTTCCGATCCCGCCAACCTCCTGAGGGTGATCCGCGGGCAATTGCAGGGCACCCTCGTGACGAAGGAGTCGCATTCATGAGCCACGAACTGACCCAGGACGCCGAACTCCTGATGGAGGAGGCCCTCGACGCCCTCTCGCGTCGGCTGTCCAAGATCCGCACCGGCAAGGCCTCGCCCGCGATGCTCGACTCGGTGAAGGTCGACTACTACGGCGCCCCGACGCCCCTGAAGCAGCTTGCCAACGTCGGCGCTCCGGAGCCCCGTCTGCTGACCGTGTCGCCCTTCGACCGTTCGGTCCTCGGCGACATCGAGAAGGCCATCCAGGCCGCCGGCCTGGGGCTGAATCCAGGCAACGACGGCAACGTGATCCGCGTGCCGATTCCCGAGCTTACCGAGGATCGTCGTCGTGAGATGTCCAAGATGGCCCGCGAGCATGGCGAGCAGGGTAAGGTAGCCGTGCGCAAGGCGCGTCAGATCACCAATGATCTGATCAAGAACAGCGACGCATTGACCGAGGACGAAACCCGCATCGCCAAGGACGAAGTCCAGAAGCTGACCGATAAGTTCTGCGACGAGGTCGACAAGCTCGTGACGGCCAAGGAAGCCGAGATCATGGAGATCTGATCGATGGCCAGCGAAGCGAACACACCCGACCGCGACGAACTCGCCGAGCTCCGCGAGGCCGTCCGTGCGAAGGGCAACATCCCGCGCCATGTCGCCATCATCATGGACGGCAACGGCCGCTGGGCGCGTAAGCGCCGACTGCCCCGAGTCGCCGGCCATCGAGCCGGACGCCATTCCGTGCGCCGCGCCGTGGAAGCCTGTGGCCGCCTCGGCGTAGAAGTGCTGACCCTCTACACGTTTTCCCAGGAGAACTGGAAGCGTCCCCAGGCCGAGGTCAAGGCACTCTGGCATTTCCTCGAAGAGGTCTTGGGAACCGAGCGCGAAGCTCTCAAGCGCCAAGGTGTGCGTCTTACCGCGACAGGGGAGCTCGATGCGATTCCTGACCGCGCCGCGGCGGCTCTGCAGGAGGCCATCGAGGACCTGGCGCAGAATGAGGGCCTCGTGCTGAATCTGGCCCTGGCCTACGGCGGCCGCTCGGAGTTGGTCCATGCTGCCAGAGCGGTGGCGAGGCGGGTGGCGGCGGGGGAGATCACTCCCGAAGACATCGATGAGCAGACGCTGGCTTCGGGTCTCTACCAGCCGGATCTGCCCGATCCCGACCTGGTGATCCGCACCAGCGGCGAACACCGTCTCAGCAACTTCCTGATCTGGCAGACGGCCTATGCGGAAATGTATTTCACGCCTGTGCTATGGCCCGACTTCTCAGAACAGGATCTGCTCGAAGCCGTCCAGAACTTCCAGGATCGTGAGCGGAGGTACGGCGGTCTTTCCGATTCCGATGACGCTGGCGACGGCGATGCGGGATCCGGCTCGATCTTCGATCCGTCCCGCTGGAAGCGGCTGCTGAAGGTCCGCACGTGAATCGCTCCGCAACACCAGGGAGCCCCACCGGAACCGGCACCCGTTGGAGCCGGTTCCTTGGCGCCGGCATCCTACCCCGGTTGGCGGTGGCGCTTGTCGGCATCCCGTTGCTGGTCTGGGCCGGCTTGCGCGGTGGTTTGATCTATTTGGTCGTCGTGCAGTTGCTGATCCTGCTCGGGCTGGGTGAATATTTCGTTCTGGCCGCGGTCCGCGCCCCCGAATCCCACCGCACGATCGGCATCATCGGCGGCTTGGCCCTGTCCCTGACCCTGTGCCTCGAGCCGGCTTGGTCCGGCGCTGTGTACACGGCCGTGATTTTTCTGGTGACGGTCACGACGCTCGTCCGGCGAGACGGAAATCAGGCTCTGGCCCGTGTCGCGGTGACCTTGTTCGGGATCGTCTACGTGGCCTGGCTCGGCAGCCATCTGTATCTGCTGCGGGAGTGGGCGCCCGAAGCCGGACCCGCCGATGCGGGTGTCCGCGCCCTGGGTTTCGCCGTGCTCATGACCTGGTGTTACGATACTGCGGCCTACCTGGTGGGCGTGTCGATGGGACGCCGACCCTTGCTGGCCAGAGTCAGCCCCAAGAAGTCTCGAGAAGGGGCTCTGGGAGGTTTTCTGGCCACCGGCGCCGCCGGTTACGGGGTTACATACTGGTTTGCGGCACCGCTCTTCGGCCCTCTCGAAGGCGCCTTGCTCGGTCTGGCTTGCGCCGCCGTCGCCCAGGTCGGTGACCTGGTCGAGTCACTCTTCAAGCGCGACGCCGGCCTGAAAGACACCGCAGACCTGTTGCCCGGCCATGGCGGCGTACTCGACCGCTTCGACTCACTGTTGTACACCGCTCCGTTTGTCTACTACATCCTTCAGCTCGGTCTGGTGGGTGCGTCGTGACGTCCCGCGAGCCAGCCCTTCCTCTCTATCATCTAGGGGGCCGATGCCGGTCCATTCCCGGCCCTGTGCGCACTGTGCTGCTGGGAGCCACGGGCTCCATCGGGACCCAGACCGTGGACCTGGCCCTGCAGCATCCAGGGGAGATTCGTCTCGAGGGACTCACCACCCGCAGCCGTGTTGCGGACTTGGCCGTTCTGGTGAAGCGCCTCGAGGACGTCGGTGCCGCGGATCGTCCCTGGATCTCGGTTCTGGACATCGACGCCCATGCCGCCGCCGCCGCCGATCCTATTCTTTCGCGGCGCCTGTTGCCGCCGGGGGAGGATGGCCTGCTGGCCGCCGCCGGACTCGAGGGTGTGGACTGTGTCGTGAACGGTCTGGTGGGAGCCGCTGGTCTGGCGCCGACTCTCGTTGCAGCCGAACGCGGCCGTCGTCTGGCCTTGGCCAACAAGGAGTCCCTGGTGATCGGGGGCGGTCTTGTGGCGGAAGCCGTACGCCGCGGCGGTGCCGAAGTGATTCCCGTCGATTCGGAACACTCGGCCCTGGCCCAGTGTTTGTGCGGACGTTCGCCCGAGGAGCTGGAATCTTTGATTCTCACGGCTTCGGGCGGGCCCTGCCGCGACTGGGACGCCGTTCAGTTGGCCAACGCTTCGCGGGCCGATGTTCTGGCCCACCCGACCTGGGAGATGGGCCCGAAGATCACCGTCGATTCGGCGACGTTGATGAACAAGGGCCTGGAGGTCATCGAAGCCCATGTCCTATTCGGCGTGGCCTACGACGCCATCGACGTCGTTGTTCATCCAGGCTCGGTGGTCCATTCCCTGGCTGTGTTCCGTGACGGTGCGATGATGGCCCAGCTCGGTGCGCCGGACATGCGTGTGCCCCTGCTCTACGCCATCACCGGCGAGCGGCATTTGCCACTCGCCACCGACCGCATCGATCTGAAGGCTCTCGGCGCACTGCGCTTCGCCGCACCCGACGAGGAACGCTTCCCCTGCCTGAGGCTGGCCCGAGATGCAGGCCGTGCAGGTGGGCGCATGACCATCGCCCTGAATGCCGCCAACGAAGAGGCGGTCGCGGCGTTTCTGGCCGATCGTGTGGGGTTCCTGGACATCCCCCGTATCATCGCCTCGACCCTGGACTCAACGGAGCCAGCAGACGTGTCCGATCTGGAGACGGCCCTGGCCTACGATCGGGAGGCCCGTCGCCTCGCGAAGGAACGGATCCCGACCCTTTAGGAGCTGCGCATGCTTTCGATCCTCATTGCAACAGTGGTGACCCTTGGTCTGGTCATCCTGATCCACGAACTCGGCCATTTCGCCGTGTGTAAGTGGACCGGCATCTACGTCAAGACCTTCTCCATCGGCTTCGGCCCGAAGCTGTTGCGGCGCCGCTTCGGAGAGACTGAATACGCCCTGTCGGTGGTGCCTTTCGGAGGCTACGTGAAGATGGCGGGTGAGGGCGTCATGGAGGAGATCCAGGACGCCGGCACAGGCAACGTTCACCATTATCCCATCGGCACAGCCGAGGGCGACCGCCTCGCCGCCGAGCGTGACGACGCCATTCCCGAGAGTCGCCATTTCCGCAGCCGACCGACCTGGCAAAGGCTGGCCGTGGTGATCGCCGGGCCGTTGGCCAACCTGGTGCTCGCGTTCGTGATCTACACGTCCATCGTTCTGACTTCTGGCATGCTCGTCATTCCGACCACGATCATCGGCGGTGTGCGTGCGGGATCACCGGCCGACGTGGCCGGACTCGCCGTGGGTGACCGGATCGTGAGCGTGAATGGTGTGGCGGTGGAGGTCTGGAGCGATGTGACCAACGGCATCGTCCTGCCCAGTCTCGATCTCTCCGAACCTGCGACGGTGGGCCTGATCGTGGAGCACGAAGGCGTGCGCCGCGACGTCGAGGTCACGCCCCTGTTCGAGGACAACGTCTGGAATCTGGGACTCGAACCCATGGACACCAGGGTGGGTTTGGTGCAGAAGGAGGGTGCCGCCGCGGTCGCCGGCCTGATGCCCGGGGACGTGATCACGGCCCTGGACGGTCAGCCGGTTACCTCCTTCGGCGCCATCGCCGAGTACATCAACGCCAGGGCCGGGGTGGCCGTGCGCGTGAGCTGGGAGCGTGACGGCCTGCTCATGGAGCGCGACATCGTTCCGGACTCGGCCGAAGTGGCGCCCGATTCCAGCATCGGGCGGATCTATTTCGACCGTGCGTACGAGTCGCGTCCGGTCGGATTCGGCGAAGCCGTCGTGGTGGGCTGGCGGGCGACGATGCGGACCATCGTGACGATCGTCGGCGCGCTGGCGAGCGTACGCGAAATGGGCCTCGACGCTGTGGGCGGTCCCATCCGTGTGGGCCAGGTGGCCGGTGAAATGCTCCGGTGGAGCGTGGGCCACCTGATGCAGTTCATCGCCTTCTTTTCGGTCAACCTGTTCCTGCTGAACCTGCTGCCCATCCCGGTTCTGGACGGCGGCCATGTCCTGTTCATCCTCTATGAGATGATCATGGGCCGCACTGTGCACCAGCGTTTCCAGGCCATCGCGGCCCAGGTGGGGCTGATCGTGCTGATGCTGTTCATGATCCTGGTGATCGTGGGCGACGTGCTCCGGGTTCTGCCAGGCTAGTCTTCTGCCTGAGGCTCGGTCTCCGATTCCACAAGGAGAGCGGGAACGGGCAGTGGGGCGCTCAGCCGGCCGGGGGAGGGATTGACCAGCAGCGAGTCCGCTTCGGCCATGAGGATGCGTTCCAAAAGTTCATGGACTGCGGCGAGGCGATGTGGATCGTCCGGGAGCAGGGCGAGGGCATCGAAGGCGGCGGAATCACCCCAGGCCGTCGATAGGGAGTCGAGCAGCGCGGAGCCGAGGTCGCGATCGGCGAACGAGACGGCGCGGGCGCGTTCAAGTACGACGAAGCGGGTGATGTACATCGTCTCTTCGGGCGTGAGGTCTGAGAGGGCGATGGTCTCGGTGGCTGTATTGCAGCCGGTGGCCAGCAGGCCGACAGCGAGGGTCGCGGTGAGGATTGCGGTCATGCGGTCGTTTCGGAACATCAGCGCCTCCAGGCTGCGGAACGGGTCGATGCCCTCTCCATACAACGAACGGGAACGGACGACAAGGTGAGATTCTCCAACGCTGGCATCGTCACGGGCTGGGCGTGGATCCTCGGGGTTCTCGCCTTCGCGGCGCTGGCTCCGGCTCCTGCTCGTGCGATCAGTGAATTGGAATACGGTCTGGAACTCCACAACATTCACCGGATCGAGATCGAAGGCAATACGACCTTCTCCGAAAAGGAGCTCAAAGCCCTGCTCCGCATCCGCGAGCCCCGCAGTTTCCATCCCCAGGTGATTCTCGGCCTGGGCGACCGCACAGCCCGTTACCAACCACATCTGCTCGAAGTCGAACTCAGGGGGTTGTCCCGATTCTATCGCCAACGGGGATTCCACCAGGTGGTGGTGGAGCTGGTCTCGGTGGTGGAGGATCCTGAGGGCCGAGGAGACATCATCGTCATCAACGTTGTCGAGGGGCTGCGGACCTATCTCGACGATGTGCGTTTTCCCGGCACCGAGGCCGAAGTGCCCGAGCGCCTGCGCGAAGAACTCCGCTACCACGTCGGGGTCCCCGCTCCGGCCGATCTCAACGACCTGGGTACGGACATCTATCAGCTGCAGACCTATTTCTGGGAACACGGCCATCTCGAGGCCGAGATCCGCCCGGAGATCGTTGTGGCCGCCGAACCGCTGGGCAACCGGCTCGCAGCCGTTCTCAGCTACCACATCAAGCCGGGGGGGCGCTACTCGGTCGCGATGATCGATGTGCAGGGCAACGATCGCACGCGGACCGATCTGATCCGCGGACGCCTGCGCCTGCGGGAAGGCGACCTTTTCCGCTGGAGCAACGTCGTGGAATCCCAGCGCCGCCTGATGGAGACCGCCCTGTTCCGCGACGTGGGCTTCATCCCGGCAAGAGTGGATTCCGCGGCCGGTACCGCCGATCTGCTCATCCAGGTCGTCGAACGCCGGCCCGCCTTCTTCGAGTTCGGTTTCGGCGTCGGCAGCCGCGAGCGGATCCGCGCGTTGGCTGCCTGGGGCCACAACAACCTCTTCGGCACGGGCCAGCGCCTGCTGCTGCGTTCGCGGAACTCCCTGAACTACGAGGACGTGCAGCGCCTGTCCGACGGCGCCGGCGATCCTGAACTCAACTACCGCTACGACATCACGCACACTTACCCTTCGGTTCTCAAGCGCTATCGGCTCGAGACCAACTTCTACCTCGAGAAAGAAACCCGCGGGGAGTCGGGCCTGAACCTGGACACGCGCGGTTTCTCATTGGGAACACGCTTCGGTTTCGGCCGCCAGACCGTCCAGGCCCTGACCCTGCGCTTCGAACGCGTGGATCCCTCGATGCACCCTGATGTGACCGATTCCCTTCGTCTGCATCTCGAAGGAAACGTGATCGAGGAGTCGTCCACCCATTCGCTGGCTTGGGACCTCCTCGACGAGCGGCGCGACGATCCGATCCGTCCGTCGGAGGGATCGCTGCGAACGATCAACGTGGAGATCGGCGGCGGTCCTCTGGGCGGGGACAACTCGTTCTGGAAGATGTCCGCAGCCTTCCACGGCTATACAGGCTTTCCGCTGGGCGGCGTGCTGGCCTTCCGGGTCGGCGCCGGCGCCGTCGGCCCTTACGGCGACTCCCTCGATCGCGGCGCCGACGGCGTGCCCTACCAGGAACGTTTCTTCGCCGGCGGCGTCTCCTCGGTGCGCGGTTATGAGGAGCGCAGTCTGGGACCGCAGATATCCCGGGATGTGGCCGACAGCCTGCGCGTGATAAGCGACGTGCCGTTGCCGGACCGGCCCGCGCGCGGCGGCAACTACCGCCTGCTCACCAACATCGAGTGGCGGTTTCCGGTCCCGCTGCTCAAGTCCTGGAAGGTGAGCGGTGTTGCCTTCGTAGACGGCGGCACCGTGTGGGAACGCCTGCGCGACATCCACATCAAGGGGTTCCGCTGGCGATCGTATCCCGGCGAGCCCGACGACACGACGTCGACCAAGATCTGGGATTACCGTTGGAGCTTCGGCGGCGGGCTGCGTGTTGACACGCCCGTCGGTCCGGTCCGTGTCGATGTGGGCTTCCCGTTGAAACGGGCCCGGTTCGACACGGAAACCTCAACCGGTGTCACCTATCAGACCGAGTCCCGCGTCATCTATCACTTTTCTTTGGGCTTCCCCTTCTAAGGGCGGAACATGCCGAGACGCAAGCGTACCTGGAGCCTGATCATCGCCTCGCTGCTGTTCGTAGCGGTGGTGGCTTGGATCGGTACGCATTCCGAAATCCTGACGCCGTACCTGACGGAACTTGCTTCACGACAGTTCATGCGCGGCGTGAATGGCGAGCTGCAAGTCGAATCATATCAAGGTGATCCGACTACAGGGCTTACTTTGGTCGGTGTGCAGCTGAATCTTTACGACAAGGACGGCGGCACCACTGTGGTGGGCCTCGACAGCTTGGTGTTGGACTACGACCTGCCTGACCTTTTGCGCAGTCCGCTGCGCTTGAAGAATGTGGAGGTGTACGGCCTCGACCTGCGGATCGTGCAGGGAGGGGACGGGGTTGCCGGGTCTGCTCCATCACCGGAGGCACCGATCTTCGGTCTGCCCGCCCTGCGTATCGAGGACCTCGTTCTGAATAGCTGCAGCGTGCATATCGCCGATGCTGCGGGCCGATTGGTGGAGGAGCTGCCTAACGTGGCCTGGCGCGGTTCGGTCCAGGCCGATTCCGTTCTGACGCTGGTGAGCCGCGACGGAGACATCGACTGGAGTACGCATCAGACACGGATCAAGAATCCGCAGGGAGTGGTTCGGATCCACCACGACCGCATTGTCGTGCGTCAGCTTACGGCTCTGTTCAACGGGCATCAGGCTTCACTGGCCGGCGAAAGGGCGGGTGACGGCGACCTCGACATCTTGGTGCGGGTGAGCGATGTCAGCACCGGCGAGGTGGAGGATCTGATCGACATGACCCTGGGTTTCGCAGCCCAGGGCGACGTGACCCTCGCGCTCAAGACCGACGGGAATCGGCTCAACATCGACATCGATTACGATGGCGAGATCGAGGGCTACCAACTCGAAGAGTTCCAGGGCCGCGCGGTGCTCGCGGACTCCGAGCTGAAATGGAGCAACCTGGCGGGGCGTATCAACGGCGCGCTCTTTTCCGGCACCGGGGAATTCGACGTACGCGATCCCGACGACGTGATCATGCATCTGGCCGGCAACGTGGCCGACGTCGACCTGTCCCGGAATCTCGTGCCCAATGTCGATCTTCCCGAAACCGACGGCTGGGGGTACCTCGATCTCTGGCGGCGGGAGCACACAGATGAGACCAGCGTCCGCGGCTGGCTCCGCGATGGTCATGTCGCGTTGCTTCCCTTCGATACGCTCTATGCGGAAGTCGACGTGGACACCGGTGGCGTGGATTTCCGGGTCCTGGACTTGGCTTATCTGGGCCAGAAGGCAGGGCTCACTGGACATGCGGATCTGGAAGGCGTATTCAACGGCCGCCTCGAAATCGACGCACCCGATCTTACCAGGTTGCCGACGGCGTGGAACGTGCCGCCGTTGCGGGGAGGCATGCAGGCGGCGGGGGAGGTCAGCGGCCTCGACCCTGTCTATGATTTCGTGGGAACAGCCGAGCTGTCCCATGGGGGTGTCGCCTCCCTTGAAGTGGAGACCATGACCATCAGCCTGTCGATCAGCGACCTGCTCAGCCACCCGAGCGTGAAGGCCGACGCCTCCGGCACTCATCTCCGGGTGGCCGGCGTGCCCCTCGGCGAGGTGCGCTTCAGAGGCTCGGTAACCGATGAGTATGTCTACCTCGACCACTTCCGCAGCGTGCACGGCGATACGATCGTACGTTTCCGCGGACACGCGAACCTGGCCGACTCACTGTCCGTGTTCCAGGTGCCGGAACTCGCCGTCGATCTAGAGGGCAGCCACTGGTCCCTGCTCAATCCGCTCCAGTTCCGCACGGGCGATGGCCGCTTCGTACTCGAGGATGCGGAACTGCGTTCCCGACGCGGACATCTCAAAGCCTCTCTCGGCTGGGACCGACGGCGAGACGAGCTCACAGGCAGCATCGACGTCTCCCGGCTCGACCTGGATCTGATCAACCCCTTCGTCAAGAGCGACGTCCTCAACGGCGAATTCACGGCCGTCTGTGAACTGGGCGGTACCTATGCGAGCCCTGCTTTCACGGTCGTCGCAAGACTCGAGGACTGCGATCTTCCCCTGGCGACGATCGACAGCCTCACCGTCGACGCCACCTATCGTTCGGGATATCTCGATATTCACCACCTGGACCTGCACAGCGACTTCGGGAAGGTGACGGCTTCGGGTTCGGTGGTGCATCCCGGCGTGGACGCCGCCGCCTGGTGGCCCGACGCCGCCCTCGACCTGCACCTGGACATCGGCGATGGCGACTGGGCCTTTCTCGACCAGTTCGCCATTCCGTCTCTCGACCGCATCGCTGGCGTTGTGGAGGGATCCCTCGACGTGGGCGGCACCACCTCCGAACCTGAGATCCAGGGCGGTCTGGAAAGTGCGCCCTTCCACATCCATTGGCTCCACTTCGACGAGCTGCGCGGCAACATCTCCTACCTGAACCATACGCTCACGCTGTCCGGACTGGACGGTCGCAAGGAAGACCTCAGCCTGCACGGACGGCTCGAGATCCCCTTGGAGTTGGACCTGCTGAGCGAACCCGTCTCGCCCCTCGACGGGCCGTTGTTCATGAGCGTGACCATTCCCGACGGCAGCAACCTCGCGCCGCTTGCGAGCATGACCAACGCGTTCGTAATGTCCGGCGGCACCGGCGCTCTGGACCTGGTGGTGTCGGGCCGGGCCGATCATCCTTATTATTCAGGCAGTGTGCGGGTGCGCGATGGGACATGTGTGATCCGCAAGTTGAGCGAGGTGTATCACGATGTCTCGGTGGACGGCATCTGGCAGGGCGATGTGCTCACGCTCTCTGATCTGCATGGCCGCGAAGGTCAGCGCGGGACCATCGCGGGAGGCGGCGAGGTCGTGTTCTCGGGTCTCGAACTCGAGAGCTTCGACATCGCCTTCGACGCCGACCGTTTCCTGGTCGCCTCGGTTCCCGAACTGCGGGCGCTGATCAAAGGGGACGGGATCCACCTGCGGGGGGTGAAGGTCGGGCCCGACAGTCTTCTGGTGCCGCGTTTCGAAGGCGACCTTGAGATCATCGAAGCCCTCTACCTCGGCGACTTCTCCGAGCAGCCGAGCGTGAACGATCCACGGATGGCGACGGTGGCGCCGGACTGGCTGGCCGACCTGGACATCACAGCGCCGCCGCGTTCGGCTAAGATCAGCAACCGCACGATGGAGCTCTTCCTCGGCGGCGAGGTCAAGCTGATGCGGGATATGGACGGTCTGAACGTCCTGGGCGAAGCGGCCATCGACCAGGGGCACCTGCCGGTGTTCAACAACGACTTCCAGGTCACCCGCGGTACGGCGGACTTCAGCACCGACTTCGGCGTGGTGCCGCGGCTGGACATCGAAGCTGAGACGGAAGTACGCTTGCCCAGGGCTCCCGGCGACCCAGGGTCCCGCCGTCTCGAACGGATCTGGATCACTGTTTCGGGATCGGCCCAGAATCCCATTGTGGATTATCATTCCGAGAGCGGGTATCCCAAGCAGAACATCGAGCGTATGCTCCTTGGCCTGTCGCCCCATGCCACCGACACCCAGACGACGTCGGTGATCCGGACCCAGACCATGGCCGCAGGCTTCAACCTGCTCGAACGCGAGGTGGCCCAGTCGCTGAACATGGTCGACACCTTCGACATCATCAGCGGTCGCGAGCGCGAGGACGGCACGACCCAGACGCTCATCGGTGTCGGCAAGTACATCGGGCGCGATCTCTTCGTGAAGTTCGCCCAGGCGGTCACCGACACCGACCGCGAGGTGATCGTGGAATACATGATCTCGGACCACCTGCTGCTGCAGTCCGAGATCAGCCGGCGGCAGTACGAGGCCCTGGGCAACACGACCTACAGCATGGACCTGAAGTACCGCTTCGAATATTGACCGGGAGGACGGCATGAAGGGCGTACGAGCCAGCAATTGGAACGGGTCGGCCGTCGCTGCCGTGCTCTGCCTCGCAGTGTTGCTGGCCGGGGGACGGGCCGAGGCCTTCGGGCGCAACAAGGTCCAGACCACCGTCCGCGAACGGCAGACCCTGATCACACCCCATTTCGAGATCACCTACGCCGCCGGGGCCGAGGAGCTGGCCGTCCGCGCTGCGATCATCGCCGAACGCACGTACCTCGAGTACTCCGACCGCCTCGACCACGATCTCGAACGACGAGTGCCGTTCATCCTCTACGCCTCCCATGGTGCCTTCGCTCAGACCAACATCGCCGACGAGTTGCTCGGGGAGGGGACCGGGGGCTTCACCGAGCCGGTACGCAACCGCATGGTCCTGCCCTACGAGGGCAACCACGCCGACTTCGTGCATGTGATCCGTCACGAGATGGTCCACGTGTTCATGTTCGACGCCGCCTTCGGCAGTTCCCGGGCCATGGCCTCGCGCTCACCGTTTTTTCGCATTCCGTTGTGGTTCGCCGAGGGGATCGCCGAGTGGTACAGCTCGGGCTGGGACGCCCAGGCTGACCTGTTCCTACGCGACGCAGTGACCAGCGACTACCTGTGGCCCCTGGACCTCGTGGGTGGTTTTCTGGTCTACAAGGAAGGCCAGGCGGCCATGCGCCTGATCTCGGAGCGCTACGGCGAGGAAAAAATCCTCGAGATGTGGCGACTGCTCGGACGAACGCGGCGCATGGACAGGGCCTTGAGCGGCGCCGTCGGTTTGGAGATGAAGGACCTCAACGAGATCTTCCAGAAGGAGATGCGCCGGCGCTACTGGCCCCGCTACGGAAGTCTCGAGGAGCCCGAGGAGATCGCCCGCCGCTTAACGGATCACGTCGAGGACCAGCACTCCTTCAGCCAGCGCCCCGCCGTATCTCCCGACGGCCAGTGGGTGGCTTACTTCTCCGACCGCGACGGGCTCGTCTCCCTCTACCTGGCATCGACCCTCGACCCTGAGGACCGGCGTCGCCTTGCCAAAGGCAGTCGGGCGAGCCGCTTCGAGAGCCTCCATTCATTCCGCAGCGGCATCAGCTTCTCGCCCGACGGCGATGAAGTCGTGTTCGTAGCCCGCAGCAACAACGTCGAGACCCTGCACACCGTGAGGATCCGCGACGGGAAGGTAACGCGCTCGATTCCGTTGAGTCTCGATACCGCCACGGCTCCCGCCTGGTCGCCGGACGGGCGCAGCGTGGCGCTGGTGGGGACCCATCTCGGACGCACCGATCTCTATTTGGTCGACCTGGAGGGAACCGAAGGCGATGGCTGGTGGCCTCTCGCACGCGAGGCGACCATGCGCCGCCTGACCGACGACGTGGGCGACGAGGGCATGCCGGCCTGGTCACCCGACAGCGCTTCCCTCGCCTTCGCTCATAATCCGCGGTCGGAGGTCTCCTACGAGTTCGAGACCGACGCCGATGGTGGGCGTCGGCTGCTGTGGGCCCGCTTCGTCGACGGCGACGAAGCCGTGTCCGTGGGGCATACTCAGTCCCGGAGCCTGGTGATTCTTGACGTGGAGACCGGACGACGCAGCGTTCTGACACCCGAGCGCGGCGAGTGGCGCGAACCGGTCTGGACCTCCCCGACGGAACTCTGCGTCGTCGACGACCGCGACGGCGTGCCCAACTTGGCCCGACTCGTCCTGGCGCCGTCCTTGGCGGCGGTTGACACCTCCATCGTGATGACCAACGTGGCGGGCGCCCTGTCCCAGCCAGCCTACGCGCCCGAGGTGGACCGACTCGTGTTCACCGGCTTTCTGCAGGGCGGCTGGGACCTCTACGCCGTCGACGGCTACGGCGTCTGGTCCCGACGCACGCCCGCGGGGGAGCGTCCCGAACCGGCAGCCTTGGAGCCCCCGCCGACGATCGCACGGAATGGAATGGCCGCACCGGTGCGCGATCATGGAGCTGTGGGCGAAGTGCGCGAATATTCTCCGAAGCTTTCGATCGACGCCTCCAACGCCCTGGCTGGCGGCGCCGTGTTCCTCAGTCCCCAGGCGGGGCTGGGCATGGCCAACGTCATCAACTTGAGCGATCTGTTGGGCGACCACCGCATGTCGTTCCTGGTGAACATCTACGGTTCGATTGAAAACAGCGATCTCGCCGCGTCGTACACATATCTGCGCCGACGTTGGGACCTGAGTTGCGGCCTTTTCCACTTCAAGAACTACTACAACTCGGCGTTCACGAGCGTCGGCGAAGTGCTGCCCGGGGATGTGTTCTTCAGTGAGCGCAACTACGGACTCTACGCTTCGGCGTCGTACCCGTTCAGTACGTTTCGGCGGGTGACCGTCGAACTGCAGGGGTTGGTGTCCGAGCGCACGAACTACGTGCTCGATCCGAGCGGTCTGTTTCTGGCGCCCGGCAGCGCGGTGACCAACAAACTGCTGCAGCCCTCGGTGAACTTCGTCCACGACAGCGCCTATTACGGCAGCTACGGTCCTGTGACCGGCAGCCGTCTTTCGCTGTTCGCAGCGCCGGCGATTCCCCTGGGCGACGCGACCCTTGAAAGACAGACGTACCTGTTGGACTGGCGCCGTTACTGGATGCCCCTGCGCCGCAACTCGCTGGCCATGAGATTCATGGCGGCGGCGAGCGAAGGCAATCAGCCCCGGGCCTTCGTCCTCGGGGGACCGTTCACCCTGCGGGGGTACGACTTCTACGACTACCAGACCGTGAGCCACCTCGCCGGCCGGCGGTTGGCGATGTTCAACGCCGAGTACCGCCTGCCGCTGATCGACGCCGTCTATTTCGGCTGGCCCGGCCGCTGGGGCTTCGGCCCCGTGGGTGCGACTCTGTTCTTCGACGCCGGTGCGGCCTGGAATGATAACTTCGATCCCTTTGGCGACGACGCCGCCGGCACCTGGGGTTTCCGGGACTTGCGGGGCGACTACGGCTTTGGTATAAGAACGCGCCTGGGTTTCCTGCCGCTGAAGTTCGACTGGGCCTGGCCCACGGATCTCAGGACGACCGGCAACGGTGTCTTCCAGTTCAGCATCGGCCCCGAATTCTGATTCCGGGCCAGCCCGACCACGACAAGGATATCCTCTTGCACGAACTCGACCGACTCAACGAGCGGCAGCGCGAAGCCGTGAGCGCAGCCGACGGCCCCGTCCTGGTGGTGGCCGGCGCCGGCAGCGGCAAGACCCGCGTGCTGACCACCCGCATCGCCTGGCTGCTTGCCGAGGGCGGTGTTCATCCGGGTGAGATCCTGGCCTTCACATTCACCAACAAGGCCGCCCGCGAAATGAAGGATCGGGTCAACACCCTTGTCGGCGAGGCGCGCGCACCCCACTGGGTCGGCACCTTCCATGCCACCGGTGTGAAGATCCTGCGCCGCGACGGCGGGGCGGTAGGCGTTCAGCCGGGTTTTACGATCTACGACACCGACGACAGCAAGCGGCTGCTCAAGAAAGTCCTCGCCGACGTCAACGTCGATCCCAAGCAGTTTCCGGTCTCCAAGGTGCGGTCCCAGATCAGTTCCTGGAAGAACGAGGATGTGTCGCCGGAGCAGGCCCTGGCCGAAGCCGAGTTCTGGGAAGAACCGCCGGCGAAGGCCTTCGCCGCCTATGAAAAGACCATGCAGGCGAGCAACGCCCTGGACTTCGACGACCTGATCCTCAAGACGGTCCACCTGCTCGAGGAGCACCAGGACGTCCGACTGCGCTATGCCGATCGTTTCCGTCATGTCCTGGTGGACGAATTCCAGGACACCAACTCCCTGCAGCTGATCCTGATCAAGGCTCTCTCAGCGGTGCACGGCAACGTGTTCGCTGTCGGCGACGACGACCAGTCCATCTATTCGTGGCGTGGGGCGCGGGTGGAGAACATGCTCGATTTCGAATCCTATTTCGCGGGCGCCGGTGTCGTGCGTCTGGAACAGAACTACCGCAGCACCGGCAACATCCTCGACGCGGCCAACGCCGTGATCGCCCACAACAAGCGGCGCAAGGGCAAGAACCTGTGGACCGCCGGTGAAGCCGGCGACAAGCTGCGCGTCGAGATGCTCGGCGACGAGCAGGACGAAGCCTCGCGGGTCGTGGACATCGTGCGCGAGGAGTGCGGCAAGGGGCTGCGCCGCGGCGACGTGACGGTGCTCTACCGCACCAACGCCCAGAGCCGCGCCCTCGAAGACGCTCTGCGCCGGTCATCGCTGCCGTACAAGGTGGTGGGTTCGACGGCTTTCTACGAACGCCGCGAAGTGCGCGATGTGCTGGCCTACCTCAAGCTCATCCACAATCCCGCCGACGGCGTGGCGGCCCTGCGTGTGCTGAACGTACCCAAGCGGCGCATCGGCGACACCTCCGCCGGGCGTCTGGTGGAGTTGGCGGACCGTGAAGAGATCACCCTCGGCGAGGCGGCGCAGCGCCACGGTCTGCTCGAACAGGAGATGGGCGGCGCCGCCCTGCAGCGCATCCGCGATTTCTTCGCCATGGTCTCTGCCTGGCGCGCCGCCGCAGCAGAGTGCACCGTGCCCGAACTGCTCGAACGCGTGCTCCGTGAGATCGGTTACGGAGAATGGTTGGAACAGGACGATGCCGAGACGGCCGCCGCCCGAACCGAGAACGTTGCCGAGCTCGTCAACAGCGCCTACGAGTACCACGAACAGTCCGATGGCGGTACGCTGGCCCAGTACCTCGAGCAGGTGGCCCTGGTCGCCGACGCCGACACCATTCCCGACGACGAGGGTGTCGTACGGTTGATGACCGTGCATGCGGCCAAGGGCCTGGAGTTTCCCATCGTGGTGATCGTGGGCGTCGAGGAGGAGCTCATGCCTCACGCTTCCAATCTCGACGACGAGGCCGCCACCGAAGAGGAACGCCGACTCTTCTATGTCGCGCTGACCAGGGCAGAGCGCCGACTGCACCTGCTGCACGTTCGTATGCGGCGACGCTTTGGACAGCGCGAGATGGCTCTGCCTTCACGCTTCCTCGGTGAGATTCCCGCCGCTCTGGCCGAGCGGGTCGGCGAGGAAATCCGCACGGCCGCACGCGGCGTCGACTCCTTGTTCGGCGACGGCCGCACCGGCTTCGGTGGTCGTGCCGCTCCGGGGCGAACGGCCATGAACGGCTCGACACAGCGGATGGTGACGCGTCCCGTCCGCGATTCGTGGGATGATGTGGTTTCCCAGGAAGAGATCGTGTTCCGGGTAGGTCAGACTGTGGCGCACCCGTACCTGGGCCAGGGAGTGGTGGCCCGCGTGGAGGGCACGGGCGCCGATCTCAAGCTGAGCATCGATTTTCCGGAAGGAGTGCGGAAGCATTTTCTGGCCCGTTTGGCCAAATTGACGCCTCTGGACTGAGACAGGCGGCCGCTGCCGAGATCGTTGGGGTTATTGAGACTTTTTGATCAAGTTTTCCTGAGAGAAACCGAATCCTCTCCTGTTCTTGATCGATCGCCCTAACAGCAGCCTCAAGCACCTGGATTGGTCTCATGCCCCGTTTCACCAATCAGATTTTCAAAGATCTCGCCATTTGGATGATCGTGAGCGGCGCCGCCCTCGGTCTTCTGGCGCCCCTGTTCCTTTTCCTTCTCTCCATCCCTGCGGAATACTGTCTGCGCTGGTGGAATTTCCCCATCAGCGGGCTGATCGGTGCCGTCCTCGGCGGCTTCGGCTTTCAGATCACACAAAGAGTGGTCCGTCCCGAATTGAGGGATCTCGTCCAGAGTATGCGTGTGGTTGAGGGAGCCTTCCGAGAAGCCACCTTCACGGGCAACTGGTCGGGCTGCGACGAGGGTACATGCAGCGTCGAGGTACGGTCCGACGACGAGATCGGAGAAACGGCTCAGGCCTTCAACGAACTCGTGGCCGAACTGATTCGAGTGCAGACGCTGGAGCACGCTTCGAGTGAGCTGTCGGAAGCCCTGTCCAGCAAACTGGACCTCGAAGAACTCGCGGACCACGCCATCGAACTGCTCATCCACCATACCGACGCCGTGGCGGGCAGCCTGTTGGTCGAAAAGGACGGTGCCTTGATCGCGGTGGCCAATCACGGGCTGAGCGATCCGGGCCGCCTCACCCGCAGCGATCACGTGCGCCGGGCCATGAAGACCAACGAAGTGCAGTTCGTGCGTGTGAATCCCGACGTGATGATCGAGGGCGTCGTGGCGGATTTCAAGCCGAGCCAGGTGCTCGTATTTCCCATCGCCTTCGAACACCATACCCTGGGGGCCCTCGTGCTGGCCTCCGACAAGCTGTTCGGCAAGGACGCCATGTGGCTGCTGCGGATCTTCCAGCAGGGCATGGGTCTGGCCTTGAACAATGCCCTGACCCACGACCGCCTGCAGCAGATCGCCTCGCGCGACCCGCTCACGAGTCTCTACAACCGACGCTTCGGCATGGAGCGTCTGAAGGTGGAGTTCGAGCAGGCCGCCCAGCACCACGTGCCCATGGCCGTGATCATGTTCGACATCGACTTCTTCAAGAAGATCAACGACACCTACGGCCATCTCGCGGGGGACCAGGTCCTCGTCGAGGTCGCCGCCGTTTCACGCAAGGTCCTCCGCGATTCCGACGTCTTCATACGCTACGGCGGCGAGGAGTTCCTGGTCGTCATGCCCGGTGCGAGTGCCGAGGTTGTCGACAGAGTGGGCGAGCGGCTGCGGGCCGCCATCGAGGGCTACTCCTTCACCGACGGCCATAGCATCATACCGGTCACGGTGAGCGTCGGCGTCGCCGAATACTCGGTGACGATGAAAATGAGCGATGACTTGCTACGCCGGGCCGACGACGCGCTCTACGCAGCCAAGGGGAACGGCCGCAACAAAGTCGTTTCGCTTTCGCGTGGATGTCCGGTCGTTACAGAATCGCCTCACGAGGTCGTTCCGCAGGGGGATCTGGCTCCGGCCTAGATTTCTCGTGGACGGAAGAAGGGGGCTCCTGCAGGAGCCCCCTTCGCCTGCCTACTTCAGAAGCTCACCGCACCAGTACGATCTTTCGCACGGCCCGCTCCGACGCGGCGTTCACAGTCAGCCAGTAGATCCCGTCGGGCAGGGGACGGCCCTGGCCGTCAGCGCCGCGCCAGATCCAGGGATGAAGAATGTCCGCTGACCGCATTCCCAGATCCCAACGACCCAAACGGCGCCCGCGGGCGTCATGGACGTCCACCGAGACCGTTGCCGGGCTCAGCAGGCGGAAGGAGATCTCGCCGCCGCCGCGACCGGCGGGGTTGGGGTATGGCCCGAGGATCGTCACCGTCGGCGGCGGCAGCGGCGTGGTGGTGACCAGGGAGATCCTGTCGGGATCGAGCAGAACCGTCTCGACGGTCAGAGGCAGATCGAAGACGTCGACGGTCTCGGGGCCGCGCAGCCTGATGGTTCGGACGAAGGTTTCGCCGCCGATGATCAAGTGCAGCGGCACCTGAAGCTCGAAGGCCGGCGTCTGCAGCTGGCGGATCACGACACGCAAGCGGCTGCCGCCGTCCGACGCGGGAGTGGAGCGCCAGCTCCAGGACAGTTCCGGTGCGGCGCTCGTGGTGAGCCAGGGTGCGAACCAGGGCGCGAGGTCGCGGCCGGCGACCGATGAAGCGTGGGCGACGAAGTCGGCGCTGGTCACCGAGCCGGCTCCGAGCGCGGGGTCGCCGGTGTAGGCGCGCAGAAGATCGAAGAATCCGGCGTCGCCCAGCTCATCGCGGAGCATGTGCAGAATCCAGGCGCCCTTGTCATAGACGAGGACCTGCAGCACGGGGGACGGGTCGGTCAACGGATCCTCGTGAGTGAAGAGATCGGGATGGCGTTCGTGGCCGATGGCGTGCATGAACGCCAGGTATGCCTCGCGGCCCTCCGTACGTTCGACCCAAAGGGCCTCGCAGTAGCGGGCGAACCCCTCGTTGAGCCAGATGTCACCCCAGGCGGCGGGGGTGAGCAGATCGCCGAACCATTGATGGGCCAGTTCGTGGACGACGATCTGATTGTAGGAATCGGTGTCGTTGATGGGGGAGTTGCCCATGCTTGTGGATGTCTGATGCTCCATGGCACCGCCCCACTTGATTTCCATATGACCGTAGCGTTCGGCGGGGAAGGGGTAGGGGCCGGCGATGTCCTCCATGAAGCCCATCATGTCGCAGGTGGCGGCAAAGAACGGGACGGCGGCATCGAGGTCCTCGGGGAAGATGTGGAAGGTCAACGGCAGCAGTCCGGCGGCGGCAGGGCAGTCCTCCTCCCATGCCACGAATTCGCTGATCGTCACACCCACCAGGTAGGGTGGGAGGGGGTAGGCGGTTTCCCATACAGTGCGTCGCCAACCGGGATCCGCCGGCGCGTCGGATATCTGCACGCCGATCGCGACGGCCGTGAGGGTGTCGGGTACGGTCAGGGCCAGCCTCACCGTGGCTTCGTCGGATGGAATATCTCGGCAGGGCCACCAGGCGTGGCTGCTCGCAGGTTCGGATACGTTGAAGACAACCGGCCCCATCAACTCGGAGGGAGAGGGGCCGCGGTCGCGGAAGACGAGGCCCATCGAGAGCTCTCCGTGACGGGGCGGCCGGCCGCCGTAGGTGATCGCGAGGACAGCCGTGCGCGCGGCGGGGGGAAGGTTGTCGCGGACCACCGTCAGGAGGTTGTCGTCGTGCTGGTGGGCGACGGCGTCGCCGTTCCAGGTCACCCCTACGACGGTGAGTTCGTCGACAAGGTCCAGCACCACTTCGCGTCGCACCGCATCGACAGGAAAAGTCAGCTCCACGTTCACGATACCGTCGATGCGGCCGGCACCGGGGTCGATCCTGAGATCCAGAGCGTAATGGACGGCGTCGTAGGCCGGTCGGGGTGTCTCGGGGGCGCGGTCGGCTGTGGCTAGATAAGTGGACGGTCCCTTGCACAGAGGCGCGGGCTCCCTCGCGGCCGCAACCGATGCGAGCAGGAAGCAGGGAATGGCGAGCCGGGCGTATCGCAAGGGTCGGTCCTTCCGGATGCGGAGGGGATGGGCTATCCTCGCCTCATCATACCTCCGCCAGGCCGGTCCCCCAAGCCCGGGAGTGATTGTGGACCAGAACCTCGCCCGCATCGCGCAGGTGGAACGCCTTGCCCACCTCGACCTCGACGATGCCGAACGCCGTCTGTTGGCAGATCGGCTGGAACGGCTGCTTGCTGCAGTCGCCGTACTGGAATCGTCGATCGTCTCAGCAGAACGGACCCTGCGGGGAACATGTCCACGTCGCGAGGACGAGCCCGCAGAGCCGGCGGGAGGCAATCCCCTTGCCGGTGCTCTGCAGGATGCGGACGGCTCCGTGTTGACACCTCCTCCAGGTGGTCGGAGCCCTGGCCATGACTGACCTCGCCCGTATCCCCCTGAACGAGGCGGCTCGGCTCTTGAGGACAGGCGCGGCGGTCCCGGCCGATCTTCTCGACGCCGTCCGGAAGCGCATCACCACTCTGGACGGAACCTTGGGCTGCTACCGCTGGCTTGCACCGGACGTCGCGGTTCCGGACCGTCCCCCTCCGGCCGCCGCCGGTCCTCTGTGGGGGATGCCCGGCGCCGTCAAGGCCAACATCTGTCGCCGCGACTGGCCGGTGGACTGTGCCTCGCGCATCCTCGCCGGCTGGCACGCCCCTTATGACGCCCACGCCGTCTCGCAACTCGATGCTGCAGGGGCTCTGTTGCTCGGAACCAGCGCTATGGACGAGTTCGGCATGGGATCGTCCACCGAGAACGCCTACGACCTCGTCACCCGCAATCCCTGGGCTGCGGACCGTGTGGCCGGCGGCTCCAGCGGCGGCGGCGCCGCCGCGGTGGCGGCGGGTCTGGCCTACTTCGCTCTGGGCAGCGATACCGGGGGCAGCGTCCGGCAACCCGCCCACTGTTGCGGTGTGGTGGGGCTCAAGCCAACCTACGGACGCGTATCCCGTTCGGGACTTGTTGCGCACGCTTCATCCCTGGACGTGATCGGGGTCCTCGCCAGAACCGTCGCCGATGCGGCGACGGTTTTCGAAACCATCGCCGGTCACGATCCCGCCGACTCCACATCATGCTCCGATCCGGTGGCGGTCCCCAACGTCGAGATCCGAGGTACACGCATCGGCATTCCTCGCGGCGGTTGGGGGGACGTGACGAGCGCTGAACAACAGCGCGATCTCGACGGAGCGCTCCGCGCAATGCTCCAGGCGGGGGTGGAGCCCGTGGAGGTGGATCTGCCGCCCCTGGACTTGGCGCTGGCGGCCTATGCCGTCATCGCGGCGGCGGAGACATCGGCGAACCTTGCCCGATACGACGGCACCCACTTCGGCAGCCGTCACGACGGGCCCGATCATGGCGCCGCAGCTCGGGCGGTCCGTAGCGCGGGATTCGGCTTGGAGGTCAAACTCAGAGTCCTTGCGGGAGCCTACGTGCTGTCCGACCCAAGGGGTGGCGATCTGCTGGATCGGGCCTTCGCCGTTCGTGATCTGGTGTGCCGTATCTTCAGCACCGCTTTGGAACTCAGCGATGTCCTGCTGCTTCCCACCTGCGACGGCCCTGCGTTCCGCCTCGGGGAATATGCAGACGACCCGGTGGCCATGCGGAACGTCGATCGCTGGACCGTGCCGGTCAGCTTAGCGGGGTTGCCTGCGCTGACGGTGCCCACAGGGTGGTGTGTCGAGGGTCTGCCCTTGAGCTGCCAGCTCGTCGGACGCTCCCTGGACGAGGGCCGGCTGCTGGCCGCCGGATCAGTCGTGGAAGCGGCCTGTGGTTTCCAGCTGCCCGCGGAGGTGGCGACGTGAACTACGAGACGGTCGTGGGGCTGGAGATCCATATCCGACTGGCTACAGCCACCAAGCTGTTTTGCGGCTGTGCGAACCGTTCCGGCGGTGTCCCGAATTCCCGCGTCTGTTCCGTTTGTCTAGGGCTGCCCGGCACTCTGCCCGTCCTCAACGCCCGAGCTGTGAGCCTGGGTTTGAGGCTGGCGGCGGCCCTCGGGGCGGACATTCCGGAGGTGTCGATCTTCGCCCGCAAGCAGTACGTGTATCCCGACCTGCCGCGCAACTACCAGATCACCCAGTGGGACCCGCCCCTGGCCGTTGGTGGTGCCCTCGTCGGAGGTGTCGGCGGAGACCCATGGCGCGTTCCTCTGCGGCGGATCCACCTCGAGGAGGACGCTGCACGGCTGACCCATCGTGCCGGAGCTGACACTCGGATCGACTTCGACCGTGCCGGAGCACCGCTGCTGGAAGTCGTGACCGAACCCGTCCTCCGCTCAGGAGCTGAAGCGGAGCGCAGCGTGCGGGCCCTGCAGCGCCTTGTGCGCTGGTTGGAAGTCTCCGCTGCCCGTCCCGAAGCCGGCGATCTGCGCTGCGATGCCAACGTCTCGGTCCGCGTGCGGGGATCCGCGGCGCTGGGTTCGCGGGTCGAGCTCAAGAACATGAACTCGTCCCGGGGCGTGCGCCTGGCGGTGGCTTACGAGGCGATGCGACAGGAGGCGCTCCTTGCAGCGGGTGGCGAGGTGCTCACCGAAACGCGGACCTGGGATCCTGACCGGTGTGAGACGGTGCTTCTGCGTGCCAAAGAGGATGTGCCAGAATACCGTTATCTGCCTGAACCGGACCTGCCACCGCTGCGGATCACCGCGGCGGAAGCCCGGCCGGCTCTGCCCGAGGCTCCCTGGACCAGGGAGCGACGCTTCGTCAGCGAGCTGGGGCTTACTCAGGAGCACGCCGCCGTTCTGACAGCGTCGCGAGCCATGGCGGACCTGTACGAATCCGTACTCGCTGAGGGCGCCTCTGCTCGGAATGCGGCCCAGCTGCTGACCGGAGAGGCGACGGCTCTGGCCCGGGAACGGAAAACCCCAATGGTGTCCCTGCCCTGGCAAGCCCCTCGGTTGGCCAGGCTCGTTGATCTGATCGCCAGCGGTGTCGTTCCCGCAGCGCGGACGCGGGAGTTGCTCGTAGCGATCCTCGACCGTGAGGCGGATCCCGTCGAAGAAGTCGAGCGGCGTGGCTGGACTGTGGTGATCGACCAGGATCTGCTGGGCCCATGGATCGAAACCGTGCTGGACCGTTCCGAAGTCCAGGTGGCGGCGTATCGGGGCGGAAAAAGAGGACTGCTGGGATGGTTCGTGGCACAGGTGGTGACGTTGAGCGGTGGTCGGGCGGATCCGGGATCGGTGGCGCGCTTGGTGGCGGCACGTCTGTCGGAGAGGGCTTGACACCATAGACACTGAGAGGCCATGACGCCGGAGCAACTCGCCAACCAGTTGCTGCATTGGGATTCGGTCTTGTCCTGGGCTGGATCGGGAGTCATCCTGGGCCGAGACGTGATGGGGAAGGGCCGCGTCATCCTGCAGCTCGGAGCCCATAAATGATGTTTGCAAATTAACAGGTGGCAGCCTAACGTTCGTGCGGGATCACCGCCGGCGGGCTCATGCCTATGGTTTCATTAGAGTTGCAATGGGAGGCGACACCGTGCTCGACAACGAGTTCAAGCTGACCGACGTCTTTCCGCCTGTCTCGGTGGAACGTTGGCGCGAGGTCGTGGAGAAGGATCTCAAAGGTGCATCCTTCGAGAAGAAGCTGGTGACGCACACCTATGAAGGCGTGGCGATCCAACCTCTCTACTCTGCTGAAGATCGCCCAGGAGCCTCAGCGGAACGGCCGACGGGTACCGGAGCAGTCGAACTCCGCCAGGACCACACCCATCCCGACCCCGCCATCGTGCGGCGCACCGTCGCCGAAGACCTCGCCGGCGGCGTGGACTCGATCATCCTCAAACTCGACCCTTCCGGTGAGCGCGGCCTGCTCGGCACGAACGTCGATGCCTTGGACGAAGCCCTGGGCGAGGTCGACCTCGCCGTGACCGCCGTGGCCGTTGAGGCCGGTCCCTTTGCATCCCAGGCCGCCACGGTCCTGCGCGACCTCTGGGATCGCCGCGGTCTGTCGCCCGACACCGTGAGCGGCAGTCACCTGGCCGACCCTTTGGGCGCCCTGGCTCTCAAAGGACGACTGCCGGCTTCCCTGGCGACCCACCTCGCCGAGCTGGCCGAGCTGGCCGTCCGCTGCCATGGCGAGACACCCGGTGTGACCGCCGCCAAGGTTTCCACCTGTCCGGTCCACAACTCCGGTGCGAGCGCCGACCAGGAGCTGGCTGTCGCCCTCGCCTCGGGTCTGACCTACCTCGAGGCCATGACCGATGCGGGTCTGTCGCTGGAAGCAGCCGCCCGCCAGTGCCAGTTCTGTTTCAGCACGAGCAGCACCTTCTTTCTCGATATCGCGAAGCTGAGGGCGGCGCGTGTGCTCTGGGCACGGCTGCTCGAAGCGGCCGGCGCCGACGCCGTACCCCTGAGGCTCCATGCCCGCACTTCGGTACGCATGCTCACCCGCCGCGACCCCTGGGTGAATATCCTGCGTGCGACCACCGGCGCATTCGCCGCCCTGGTCGGCGGCGCGGACATCGTGACCGTGACGCCTTACGATCATCTTCTCGGTCATTCCGACCGTCTGAGCCGTCGCATCGCACGCAACATCCCGATCATTCTGGCGGAGGAAGCCCACCTGAGCCGTGTGCGCGATCCCGGCGCCGGCAGCTGGTACCTGGAATCGCTGACCGACGAGCTTGCCGAACGGGGCTGGGCCATGTTCCAGACGATCCAGGGTCGAGGCGGCATGGGCTCCGTGCTGGCCGACGGCTGGTTGAAGGCAGAAGTCGATGGAGTCCAGGCGGAG
This sequence comes from uncultured bacterium, assembly GCA_937910695.1. Lineage (GTDB taxonomy): Bacteria > Krumholzibacteriota > Krumholzibacteriia > LZORAL124-64-63 > LZORAL124-64-63 > CALEMW01. The sequence goes on along the minus strand of CALEMW010000129.1, from coordinate 10,457 downwards.
CGGCGGCGCAATGTCGCCCTGCGCAAGGATCCGATCACGGGCGTCAGCGAGTATCCGAATCTAGCAGAGGAGCTGCCTCTCCGCGCGAAGCCAGACCTCCAGGCTCTTCGGTTGCGATGGGACGCCCCCGGCGCGCTGCAGCGCGAAGCCGTCTCTCCGGCTGAGGCGACGGCATTCCCCGAACGCCGCAGCGCCGAACCCTTCGAAGCCCTACGCGACGCCGCCGACGCTCATCGGGCCGCCTTCGGCGACCGGCCCCGGGCCTTCCTCGCCAACCTCGGTCCTGTGGCCTCGCATACCGGCCGCGCCGGCTGGATCCGCAACGTGCTGGCAGCGGGGGGCATCGAGGCTCCGGCCAATGACGGCTATCCGGGACCAGACGAGGCCGCCGCCGCCCTACGCGTCAGCGGCACAACACTCGCGGTGATCTGCTCCTCCGACACGATCTATGCCGAACAAGCCGCCGCGACCGCTCGCGCCCTCAAGGCTGCGGGCGCATGCACGGTCGTGATCGCCGGCAGGTTCGGTGAGCACGAAGCCGCGTGGCGGGAGGCGGGCATCGACCTGGCGCTGCACATCGGCAGCGATGTCCTCGACATCCTGCAAACCCTGCTGAAGAACGAGGGGGTGGAAGCATGAGCCGCTTCCCGGACTATACGACGGTCCCGCTACGGGACCCGGCAACGCCCGTCCGCACACCCGCACCGGCTGACTGTGGAATCTGGAACACGCCGGAAGGCATCGGCGTCAAACGGTCCTACTCCGCCGCCGACCTCGAGGGCCTCGACCACCTGTACACCGTTCCCGGCCTGCCGCCATTCCTGCGCGGCCCCTACGCCGCCATGTACGTGATGCAGCCCTGGACCGTGCGCCAGTACGCCGGCTTCTCCACCGCCGAGCAGAGCAACGCCTTCTACCGACGCAACCTCGCGGCGGGGCAGAAGGGCCTCTCGATCGCCTTCGACCTGGCCACCCACCGCGGCTACGACTCCGACCACCCGCGGGTGACCGGCGACGTGGGCATGGCCGGCGTGGCCATCGACTCGATCGCCGACATGCGGATCCTCTTCGACGGCATCCCGTTGGACAAGATGTCCGTATCGATGACCATGAACGGCGCCGTGCTGCCGATCATGGCCCTGTACATCGTGGCGGCCGAAGAGCAGGGCGTGAAGCCGGAGCAGCTGGCGGGAACCATCCAGAACGACATCCTCAAGGAGTTCATGGTCCGCAACACCTACATCTATCCCCCGAAGCCGAGCATGCGGATCATCGGCGACATCTTCGCCTACACCTCGCAGAAGATGCCGCGCTTCAACTCCATTTCCATCTCCGGCTATCACATGCAGGAGGCCGGCGCGACCGCCGATCTGGAGTTGGCCTACACCCTGGCCGACGGCCTGGAGTACCTGCGCACGGGCGTGGCCGCCGGACTGGGCGTTGACGACTTCGCCCCCCGCCTGTCATTCTTCTGGGCGGTGGGTATGAACACCTTCATGGAGATCGCCAAGATGAGGGCCGCGCGCCTGCTCTGGGCTGGGTTGGTGAAGGAGTTCGACCCGAAGAATCCGAAGTCCATGTCTCTGCGGACCCACAGCCAGACTTCGGGCTGGAGCCTGACGGCGCAGGACGTCTACAACAACGTGGCGCGGACCTGCGTGGAGGCCATGGCGGCGACCCAGGGACACACCCAGTCGCTGCACACCAACTCCCTGGACGAGGCTCTGGCCCTGCCCACGGATTTCAGCGCCCGCATCGCGCGCAACACGCAGCTCTTCCTGCAGCAGGAGACCGACACCTGCCGCACGGTCGATCCCTGGGCCGGCAGTTGGTACGTCGAACGGCTGACCCATGAGCTGATCGCCAGGGCGCGGGAGCATCTGCACGAGGTGGAGGAACTGGGCGGCATGGCCCGGGCCATCGAGGCCGGCATCCCGAAGCGGCGCATCGAAGAAGCGGCGGCCCGCACCCAGGCCCGCATCGACAGCGGCCGTCAGACGGTCGTCGGAGTGAACAAGCACGTGGTGGATGATGATCAGGACATCGATGTGCTGCAGGTGGACAACAGTCAGGTGCGCGAGGCCCAGTTGACCCGGCTCGCCGAACTGCGTTCCGGGCGTGACCAGGGCACTGTCGCGGCGGCCCTGTCCGCCTTGACCGCCGCCGCCGGTTCCGGCCAGGGCAATCTGCTCGACCTGGCGGTGACCGCCGCCCGCGCTCGGGCCACCGTCGGCGAAATCAGCGACGCTCTGGAGGCCGTCTACGGACGCCACCGAGCCGACATCAACGCCATCAGCGGAGTGTACAGCAGCGAAATGGGCGACCACGACGACCTCAAAGGGATCCACGAACGCATCGACGCCTTCGCCGAAGCCGAGGGCCGTCGTCCGCGCATCCTGGTGGCCAAGATGGGACAAGACGGCCACGACCGAGGCCAGAAAGTCATCGCCACGGCCTTCGCGGACATGGGTTTCGACGTCGACGTCGGCCCGCTTTTCCAGACCCCTGAGGAAACTGCGCGCCAGGCCGTGGAGAACGACGCCCACGTCATCGGCGTCAGTTCCCTGGCAGCCGGTCACATGACCCTGGTGCCGGCCCTGCGCGAAGCTCTGGCGGGACTCGGCCGGCCGGACATCCTGATCGTGGTCGGCGGCGTGATTCCCCCCCGGGATCATGACGCCCTGCGCGCCGCCGGTGCCGCGGCCATTTTTCCCCCCGGTACTGTCATCGCCGAAGCTGCGGCGGAACTCCTGAACCGCCTGGAGGAGGTGAGTCGAGGGTGAGCGACGTCGCCAACGCCTTCGGTCTGACCCTCGATGATTTCGTCGACGGCGTTGTCGCGTGCGACCGCGCCGTGCTGGGCCGCGCCATCACCTTGATCGAGAGCTCGCGTCCCGACCACCAGGTCCTGGCCCAGGATCTCCTGTCCGCTCTGTTGCCGAGGACAGGACACGCTCGGCGTGTGGGGATCACCGGTGTGCCGGGTGCCGGTAAAAGCACCTTCATCGATGCTCTGGGCACCATGCTGACCGCGGACGGCCATCAAGTGGCCGTCATGGCCATCGACCCGTCGAGCCGTTTGACGGGCGGCAGCATTCTGGGCGACAAGACCCGCATGGGCCGCCTCGGCGTCGACCCGAATGCCTTCATCCGTCCCTCGCCGAGCGCCCGCACCCTCGGCGGCGTGGCCCGCAAGACCCGCGAGACCATGCTGCTGTGCGAGGCGGCCGGCTACGACGTCGTGCTCGTCGAAACGGTGGGGGTGGGCCAAAGTGAAACGGTCGTCGCCGAGATGGTCGATGTGTTCCTGCTGCTGACCCTGGCCGGTGCCGGCGACGAACTGCAGGGCATCAAGCGCGGCGTGATGGAGCTGGCCGACGTGCTGGCGGTCAACAAGGCCGACGGCGACGGTGTCGGACGAGCCGAGCGCGCGGCAGCGGAGCTGCGGCAAGCCCTGCACTACATGCGCCCGCTGCACCCCGAATGGACGGTGCCGGTCCACACCATCAGCGCTCTCCACGAGCTGCGCCTCGACGAACTCTGGGCAGCTCTCGAAGATCACCGCTCCGTGATGACCGCCAACGGCGAACTCGCTCGGCGGCGTCGCGAACAGCAACTGCGTTGGATGTGGGCACTGGTGGAGGACAGCCTGCTGCGGGGGCTTCGCGACGACCCGGCGGTGCGAGCCCTGCTGCCCGAACTCGAAGAGGCTGTCCGTGGCGGCACGATGCCGGTCACCCTCGCCGCACGGCGCCTGCTGGCCGAGCATGAGACCTCATGATCTCTTATTTGGGATAATATTTGTTGCAACAAGTATCGTTGTGGGTAGATTGTCGATCATGACGAAGGGAGAGACCGATGATCACGCCCCGCTACGACCGCGAACGGGGCCATGCCGACCACGGATGGCTCGACGCCCGCCACACATTCTCATTCGCCGACTTCCACGATCCCGCGCACATGGGATTCCAAACCCTCCGTGTTCTCAACGAGGACCGTATCGCCCCCGGCGGCGGTTTCGGCACCCATCCCCACCGCGACATGGAGATCGTGACCTGGGTGATCGACGGCGCCCTCGAGCATCGCGACAGCATGGGCAACGGCGAAGTTCTCAGGGCGGGGGAGATCCAACGCATGAGCGCCGGCTCCGGGATCACCCACAGTGAAGTGAACGCCTCGCAGACCGCAGGCATCCACCTGCTGCAGATCTGGATCCTGCCCGAGCGGATGGGGATCACGCCTTCCTATGAGCAACGGGCCGTCGACGATCAGGAGCTGAGGGGACGCTGGGCTCAACTGGTCGCGCCCGGTGCTCCCGGCCGCGCCCTGGACATCCACCAGGATGCCCGCTTCCTTGCGACCAGGCTCGATGCCGGCAGTATGGTGGATCTGGAGATGGAGGATCGACATCTCTGGCTCCATGTCGTGGCTGGTGACGTGGAAGTCCATGGTATCCCGTTGACGGCCGGAGACGGCGCCGCCGTTTCAGGTGAACAGGTGTTGACCCTCACAGCTCGGACAGCAGCAGAAATCGTGGCCATCGACATGGCCTAGAGGAGGACTCATGACCCGCAGAGCTTCGACAAGCGTACCGATCCACGATGTGCTGGCAGAACGCTGGAGCCCCGTCGGCTTCGACCGGAGCCTCATCGGTCCCTCGACCCTGGCCGCTTTGTTCGAGGCGGCGAGGTGGGCGCCTTCGGCCTTCAACGAGCAGCCCTGGCGTTTTCTGGTCGCACCGCGGAGCGACGGCGAGGCCTTCGCTACCATGCTGAGCTGTCTGGTCGAAGGCAACCAAGTCTGGGCGAAGAACGCGTCGGCCCTGGTGCTGACGGCTGTCGCCACGACTTTTGCCCGCAACGGCAAGCCCAACACTTCGGCCCGTTATGATCTGGGCTTGGCGGTCGGCAACCTGTGTGCGGAAGCCACCGCCCGGGGGCTGGTCGTCCACCAGATGGGAGGCGTTCTTCCCGACCTCGCCCGTGAAATCTACGGCGTGCCGGCCGCTGCTGAGGTGGTGACGGGCATCGCCTTGGGCCGGCTGGTCGATCCGGTGTCGCTTCCCGACGAATTGCGGAATCGGGACATGTCTCCACGCAGCAGACGTGCCCTCGCCGACCTGGTCTTCAGCGGTTGCTGGGAGAACGGTCATTCTTTCGCCGCCGCCGATCCGGTATGAGCGTCCAACGCAGACAGTTGCTCGAAAGCACATTCGTCGCTCTGGTGACGGCCAATGACAGGCTGAACCGTGCGGTAGCTGCGTTCATGAAAACCTGGGGGATCACCGGGACGCAGTACAACGTCCTGCGCATTCTGCGCGGAGCCGGGCCCGACGGTCAGCGGAGTCAGCGCATCGCCGACGATATGATCAGCAAGGTGCCCGACATCACGCGTCTGGTGGACCGGTTGGTGACGGCGGGGTTGGCGGAACGGCGGACCGATGCGGACGACCGAAGGGTCGTGAAGGTCGTCGTGACCGCTTCTGGTCTCGATCTGCTCGCTCGCATGGACGAACCCATCCGCGCTCTGCATGAACAGGTGTTGGGCGGAATGACGTCACGGGATCTCAAGATCGTTCGTGATCTTCTGGGCGAACTATAACGAGCCGATGTTGATCGGTCGACCGGACCGGTGAGACATGTAGCAGGCCTCGACCATCTCCATGGTTCGGACGCCGTCGGTGATCGTCACCGGCGGCGTGCTTTTGTTCAGGACGGCGTCGCGCCAGTCGGCCAATACGGCCGGCAACGTGGGCGCCATGGCGTCGATGTCTTCGATCTGTGTTTCACGTCCACGGTTGACCTTGAGCCCGCCGAAGTAGTATTCGGCCAGCAGCTGTCCCTTGTCTCCTACGGCCTCGAGCTGACAACCGCGGAACGCGCCGTACTTGCTGACCTCCAGGGACACCCAGGTGTCGTCGTCGAGGCGGGCCCGGGCGAGGAAGAAATCCTCGACGGCCGGATTATGGAACCTCTCCTGCCTTGCATCGACGGCCACGAATTCGCATCCGGTCAAGAAGCGCACGGTATCGAAGAGATGCACGCCGGTCAGCAGCACCGACCCGCCTATGGTTTGTGAGGCTTCGCTCTGCCAAGGCAGGACCGTGGGTTCGAGACGTTGGGCGATCCGGAGGTGACGGACGGTGCCCAAGGAGGACCACAGCTCCCGGGCCCGAAGCAGCACGGGATTCCAGCGCAGAGTCTGGGCGATCATCAGCGTCGGGGCGCCGGGATGTTGGGCGCGTTCGGCCAGGTCCCTTGCTTCGGCGAGGGTGCCGGTCGCCGGTTTCTCCAGAAGCACGGCCTTGCCGGCGTCGAGGGCGGCGGTGGCGAGTTCATGATGGGTCGATGGCGGTGTGACGATGATCAAGGCGTCCACGTCGGGGGACAGGATCGCTTCATGCGCGTCGGTATGGGGACGGCAATTCCAGCGGGCGGCCGTTTCGGCCACCGCTTCGGGGTGGCGACGGCTGCAGGCCGTCAGCACCATTCCATCGGTGTCTTCGACGATGTGTTTCATGTAGCGGGCGCCGTGGGTTCCGGCGCCGATCACGGCAATGCGCAGGGGCGTCATCTCTTCCTCCGGTTGGTTCTTGCTCCAAGGCAGGCATGGTATCACGTACCGTCGGCGTCGTCAGCCGTCGACCGGCACTGTTCTGGCTCATCCGGTCCGACCTCCCCGACGAGATGGACCTGCGAGAGGAGACCGGAATGATGCTGCCCTGGGATACCGATGCTGGACGGAAGTTTTTCCTGCTGGTGCTGATGATGACTTTGTTGAGCACTCCTCTCTGGCTGATCGGAGAGGCCGATGCGGAGGTCCTCATCTCCGAGCTGTGCGGCGACCCTGCCAGCGATTGGGATGGCGACGGTTCGGTGGACAGCCGTGGCGACGAGTGGATCGAAATCGTCAACACCGGTCCCGAGACAGTGGATCTGGCCGCATACTATCTGCGCGACGCCCTGGGCGAGGAACCCCATCTCCGCCTGTCGGGGGATCTGGCACCGGGCGCAACGGCTCTGTTCACGGGCACCGACGCGGTGATGTGGCAGACGGCAGAAGGCCTGAGCACCAGCGGGTTGAGCCTGAACAATGCGGGGGATCTTATCCAACTCTATCTGGGCCACCCCCAGGATCCTTCATCTGCCCTGGTGGATCTGGCGCCGTACCCCGATCACGCCGCCGATGACGACCGCTCGATCGCCCGCGTCGAGGGGGAGTGGGTCCTGTGCGACGGCTTGAATCCCTATGCTGGCACTCTGGACCCCGTTGGGACGGGCTGCCCGCCCACGCCCGGCGCTGTGAACGTGTGCGAGGGTCTCGTCGCTTCTCAGGAACAGACCTGGGGAGAGATCAAGACGCTCTGGCGTTGAGCAGTCCCGAGGGGAGTACGCCGACCCAGAAGTTGGATCGGCGTACTCCCGTATCTGTATGCAATCTCAGCATCTTTCCAGGAATATCTTTTCAAACCACACCGCTTCCCTTAATCTGTTGGATCATGTGACGACCTCCGCAGATGGTCGGGGTCGGCCCCCCTGCATTGCTCCTGTCCAGCCAAGATTCGGAGGTCCTGTTGCGGACCGTCCGCCCGGGGAGTTCCGATGAAGCTCAACGAAAACCAGACCATGATCCGCGATATGACACGGGATTTCGCCCGCTCCAAGGTGGCGCCCATCGCTGCCGCGATCGACGAGAGCGGCGAGTTTCCCGAGGCCACCGTCAAGGAGATGGGGGCTTTGGGTCTGTTGGGCCTTCAGGTACCCGCCGAGGACGGCGGCGTCGGCGCCGACACCATGAGTTACGTGCTGGTCGTCGAAGAACTCTCGAAAGTGTGCGGCAGCCACGGCCTGACCGTCGCCGCCCACAACAGCCTGGGTTGTGCGCCGTTGGCGAAGTTCGGCACGCCGGAGCAGAAGGAGCGGTGGCTCAAACCCGCCGCGGCCGGCGAGTTTCTCATCTCCTTCGGACTGACCGAGCCGGGCGCCGGGAGCGACGCCGGCGGCACCAAAACGACCGCCGTCAGGGACGGCGATCATTGGGTCCTCAACGGCAACAAGCAGTGGATCACCAACGCGCATTACGCCGGGGCCGTGATCATCACCGCCAAGACCGATCCTGCAGCCGAGGGCAGCTCGGGCATCAGTGCCTTCATCGTTCCTGTCGGCTCCCCAGGCTTCACCGTCGAGAAGAAGGAAGACAAGCTGGGCATGCGGGCGTCCGACACGGCGCCGCTGACCCTTGTGGACGTGCGCGTGCCGGCCGACGCCATGCTCGGGCAAGAAGGGGACGGCTTCAAGGCGTTCCTCGAGACCCTCGACGGCGGCCGCATCTCCATCGCGGCGCTGGCGCTAGGGTTGGGCGAAGGCGCTTTCGCTTCGGCTCGAGACTATGCCAAGACCCGCATCCAGTTCCGCAAGCCCATCGCGACCCAGCAGGCCGTGCAGTTCATGTTCGCGGACATGAGCACCGAACTGGAGGCCGCCCGCCTGCTCACGTACGAGGCCGCCCGCCTCAAGGACGCCGGCGAGGATTACGGCGACATGGCCGCCAAGGCCAAGCTCTTCGCCAGTGAAGCCGCCATGCGGGTGACCTACAAGGCGATCCAGGTTCTCGGCGGCTACGGATTCTGCCGCGAGTACCCCGTGGAGCGGTTCTACCGCGACGCCAAGCTCTGTACGATCGGTGAGGGGACCAGTGAGATCCAGAGGATGGTGATCGGGCGGAACGTGTTTGCCGACTAAACGACGCCGCAGGCGTCGTGCGAGGGAGGATTCCGATGAGTGAACGTGTGGTGATCTGTGAAGCGGTCCGTACCCCGATCGGGCGGTTCCAGGGGGGGCTCTCGTCGATCAAGGCCTCGAAGTTGGGGGCTGTGGTCGTCAAGGCCGTGCTGGAGCGTTCCGGCCTGGACCCGAACCTCGTCGATGAAGTGATCATGGGCAGCGTCGTCCAGGCCGGCTTGGGGCAGAACCCAGCCCGCCAGGCCGCCATCTGGGGCGGTGTACCGAGCAGCGTGAGCGCCATGACGATCAACAAGGTCTGCGGCTCGGGACTGCGCTCGGTCATGTGCGCGGCCCAGGCCATCAAGGCCGGCGACATCCGCTGCGCCATCGCCGGCGGCATGGAGAACATGTCGCAGATCCCCTACGCCATGTTCGACGCCCGCGACGGCATGCGTCTCGGCCATCGTCAGGTGACCGACCTCATGGTCCACGACGGGCTGTGGGACGTTTACAACGATTTCCACATGGGCATGACCGCAGAGCTCGTCGTAGAGAAGTACGCCGTCGACCGCGCACGGCAGGATGCTTTTGCAGCGGACAGCCACCGCAAGGCGGCGGCCGCCGCCGCCGCCGGCAAGTTCGACCGCGAACTCGTGCCTGTGGAAGTGCCGCAGCGCAAGGGTGACCCGCTCGTCGTCGACGCAGACGAAGGTCCCCGGGCGGATACGACCGCCGAGGGCCTGGGCAAGCTGCGCCCCGCCTTCAAGCGGGACGGCGGCTCGGTGACCGCGGGCAACGCTTCGACCATCAACGACGGCGCCGCCGCCGTGCTTGTCTGTCGCGAGGACTTCGCCCTGGAGAACGGGCTGACCATACGAGCGGTGATCGAAGCCTACGGCACCGGACCGGTCGATCCCGAGTGGGTGATGATGGCGCCGGTGGGCGCCGTGCGCAACGTGGCCGAAAAGGCCGGCGTCGGTCTCGGCGACTTCGAGGTGATCGAACTGAACGAGGCCTTCGCGGCCCAGGCCGTGGCTGTGACCGCGGAGCTCGGCCTCGACCCCGACAAAGTGAACGTGCACGGCGGCGCCGTGGCTCTGGGACATCCCATCGGGGCTTCGGGGACGCGGTGCCTGGTGACCCTGCTCCATGCCATGGAGGACCGCGGCGCCAAGCTGGGACTCGTGGCGCTGTGCCTGGGCGGCGGCGACGCCGTGGCGATGGTCGTGCGCAGGCCCTAACTCGGAACCACCGGCGCCGAGCGCCGATATGGGAGGCGGAACATGAAGGTATCGGTGATCGGCGGCGGCACGATGGGCAACGGCATCGCCCACGTCTTCGCTCAAAACGGCCACGACGTGACCCTGATCGACCTCGACCAGAAGGCTCTCGATCGCGCGATCGGCACGATCGACAAGAATCTCGGCCGGCTGGTGAACAAGGAGAAGATTTCCGAGCAGGAAAAGGACGCCACCATGGCGCGGCTGCAGACCGCCACCGACCTGGCGGCGGCCGCCGACTCGGCCCTGGTGGTCGAGGCCGTGTTCGAGAGCTACGAGGTGAAGAAATCGATCTTCGAGAAGCTGGACGAGGTCTGCGGTCCGGACGCCATCCTGGCCTCGAACACCTCGAGCATCTCCATCACGAAGATCGCGGCCTGCACTAAGCGGCCCGGCAACGTCATCGGCATGCACTTCATGAACCCGGTGCCCATCATGAAGCTGGTGGAGGTCA